>NZ_JAVACL010000016.1:0-161719 GCF_032658145.1 Streptomyces sp. MK7 | reverse complement strand
GGTCACCGGCCTGGACGCCTCGACCGAGGCGCTGGTCGCGAAGTACCGGGAGCTGCGCGGACGGAGCTGATCCGCCGCTCGTGCCGTCGCGGCGAATTTCCCTGTGCGCTCTCAGGGCGCGTCCCTTAGGGTTCCGGTGAACTTCTGGGGAGGAAGTAAGCATGATGCGCAGGGGGTTCGCCGCGGGGGTCGCGGTGGCCGTGATGGGGGTGTCGGCGGGGGGTTGCGGACATCGCGCGGCGGAGGCGGACAGCGGCCGGTCGGCGGCCACGACGGCGGGCGCACCGGCCTACGCCGGGCTGTCGGATGTGCCGGAGCGGCTGGGGGACGACGGGACGACCATCTCGGTCGGTGACCCGGCCGCCCCGGTGACCGTGCACCTGTACGAGGACCCGCGGTGTCCGGTGTGCAAGGAGTTCGAGAGCACCGGTGGTGCCCCTCAGCTGCGCGCGGCGACCATCCGGCGGGAGACGAAGACCCAGTACACCCTCGCCTCCTTCCTGGACGACAGGCTCGGCGGCTCCGGGTCCGAAAAGGCTGTCAACGCCCTGCGGGCCGCGCTGGACAAGGGGAAGTTCGCCGAATACCACGACGTGCTCTATGCCAACCAACCCGCCGAGAGCGTCGACGGATTCACCGACGCCTGCCTGCTCGAACTGGCGGCCAGGGTTCCCGGGCTGCGCGGGCCGGACTTCGACTCGGCCGTGAAGACCATGAAGTACCGCTCGTTCGTGACCACGTCCGAGGAGGCGTACGAACGCGCGGGCGGGGTGCAGGACCCCAAGGGGCCCGGCACCCCCACCGCCGAGATCAACGACGTGACCATCCCGAGGCAGTACAGCGGCGTGCTCTTCGACGGGGACGTCTTCGCCGGTCTGCTCGCCAAGATCCGGGCGAATCCCGACGTATGGCAGGACGCGGGCTGACAGGGCCGCTGTCCCGCCTCTCTGGCGCGACCCGGTGACAGACCGCCGGGCCGCGGTTCAGGCCACCGCGCTCAGCGTGTCCGCGAGCCGTCGCCGCGCCGCACGGGACGCCGGCAGGGCGGCGAGTCCCGCGGCGCCGGCCACCGCCGCGGCCCCGAACAGCAGCAGGAGCAGCGGGGAGGGGCCCGCGGCGATACCGGCGCCGATGCCGCTGGAGCGGCCCTGGGCGTCGATCAGCCAGTGGGCGAGCGGCAGACCGGCGGCCGCGGCGATCAGCACGGCGGTCAGGGCGGTGCAGCTGGTGGCCGTGACCGTGATCGCGGTGACCTGGCGCGGGGAGAGCCCGATCGCCTTCAGGGCCAGCAGGTCCCGCTCGCCCTCGCGCACGGTGCCGCCGATCGCGGTCAGCAGTTCGACGAGCCCGATCAGCGCGAGCACGCAGACCAGCCCGGCGACCACGGCACGCAGCGGGGACAGCCCGTCGGCCGGGTTGGTCACGGCGTGCACGTCCAGGTGTCCGTGGCCGGCCGCGAGCAGTGCGGCGGCGACCCCGTGGGCGTCGGCGCCGGGGCGCAGCCGCAGCTGGTAGAGGGTCGGGGTGAGATGCGGGTCGTTGTCGCGGAGGGTGTCCAGCGAGGTGGAGATGACGCGGCCGCCGTTCTCCGGCTCGATGCTGCGGCCCACGATGTGCAGGATCTGCGGCTGCTCGCCCACCGTCATCCGCACCCAGTCGCCGACCCGTACGTCGAGGAGATCGAGCAGGCCCTGCCCGGCCACCGCCTCGTCCGGACCGAGGGCGGGGCGGCCCTCGGCGAGGGTGTACGGGTAGGGGTCCTGGCGGGTGCCGAGGCCCCGCAGGGCGATCGTGGCGGTCTGGCCGGGCACCAGTGCCGCGGTCTCCACACCCGGGTAGACGGCGGCGACCCGCGGCTCACGGTCCAGCAGGGCCCGCGTCCCCCGGTCGCCGAGCGTGCCGTCCCCGCGGATGGTGAGCGCGGCCGGCAGACCGAGTTGTTCGGGCCGGCTGTGGAAGCGGTCGATGGTGGTCCAGGCGCTCATCGCCACCACGATCAGCAGCAGCGGCAGCGCGAGCCGGCCGACCGTGGCGAGGGTGCGCGGGCGGCGGGCGAAGGCCTGGTGCCCGCCGAGGACCAGCGCGGGCGGCAGGCTGAGGCCGAGCAGCCGCAGGGCCAGTGCCCGGCGTGCCGCGGCCGGCAGCCGGCCGCCGGGCGCCGTCGTACGGCCGGGCACCGGCACCGGGGGCACCCGGCCCGCCCGCCAGGCCGCGAGCCCGGTGACCGCGCCGATGAACAGCACCGCGCCCACCGGCACCACGGCCAGCGCCGCCGTGTGCCCCGGCAGCCCCTGCCACACCCCGACCGCGTCACCCAGCCGCCCCGGCACGCGGGCGCCCAGCCCCTGGATGAGGGCCGCCGCGGCCATGGCGCCCAGCACGGCGTACGCCACGTGCTGGAGCAGGAAGATCCGGACCACCTGGCCGGGCGTGAAGCCGATCGCCTTCAGCACCGAGATGTCCCGCAGATGACCGCGGATCCGGGTGCCGATCGCGCCGTGCACCGCGAACGCGGCGGCCACCAGCGCGCCCAGGCCGAACAGGCCCAGCACCTGGCCGAGCAGCCGGTTGTCGCCCTGCGCCTGGGCCTGCGCCTGCCGCCAGGTGGAGACCTCGGTGACCGAGCCGGCGCCGAGCACGGTGACGGCGCGCTGGACCGCGTAGTCGGTGTCGTCGGGGTCGGTGAGGCGCAGGCCCACGACCTGGCCGCCCGGGTCGCGCACCGCGGACGGCACCGCCCAGACGAGTCCGGGCTGCTCGCCGGGGCCGTAACGGGGTTCGGCGCTGTCGGCGACGCCCACGACGGTCAGCGTCCGGGTCGTGCCGGGCAGGGTCAGGGTGTCGCCGGGCTCGGCGAGCAGGGCGCGGGCCAGGCTGTCCTGAAGCACCACGCCGTCGGGCCGGGCGGGGTCGAGCCAGTGCCCCGAGACGAGCAGCGGGCGGCCGACGGCGGGCCGCCCGGGGGTGCCGCGCAGTTCGGCCGACGCGCGGGTCCCGCGGACGGAGACGGTGACGGACTCGGTGGCGTAGGGGCCGGCGACGGCGTCCACGCCGTCCAGCGCGGCCAGCCGGCGGGTGTCCGCGGACGGCACGGCATGGATCCACACATGGGCGCCGCGCGCCTGGGTGAAGACCCGCTGCCACGGATTGGTGGCGTAGCCGAACAGCGCCGTGGCCAGCAGCAGCGAGGCGACGATGCCGGCGGTCGCGAGCACGAGGAACAGGGCCTCGCCGCGGTGCGTCCGCAGATCGGAGTGCGCCCAGCGCAGGGTGGCACGCATGGGGTCAGTCCTTCAGCTCCAGTACGCCGGACGTCCCGGCCCGGCGGGACGGCGTGCCGTCCAGCTCCGCGTCGTCGGCTATGCGGCCGTCGAAGAAGCTGATCACGCGGTCCGCGGCGCTCGCCAGCCGGGCGTCGTGGGTGACCAGGACGATCGTCTGGCCGCGCTGGTGGAAGCGGGACAGCAGCCGCATCACCTCACGGGTGCCCTTGCTGTCCAGGCTGCCGGCCGGCTCGTCGGCCAGCAGCAGCGGCGGACGGTTGACCAGGGCACGGGCCAGGGCGACGCGCTGCTGCTCGCCGCCGGACAGCTCGCCCGGCATGCCGCGCTCCTTGCCGTCGAGCCCCAGTTCGCCCAGCAGCTCCTGCCGCTCGGCGCGGGCCTGCTTCGGGGAGCGGCCGGCGAGCAGGGCGGGCAGCTCGACGTTGTCGGCGACCGACAGGTTGGAGACCAGGTTGAAGAACTGGAAGACGATCCCGATGACCTTCCGGCGCTCCTCCGCCCAGCGGGCCTCGCTGTAGGAGTCGGTGCACCGGCCGTCCAGCCAGTAGCTGCCCTCGTCCGGCCGCTGGAGCCCGCCCAGCAGATGCAGCAGCGTCGACTTCCCGGCGCCGGAGGGACCGGTGACGGCCACGAACTCGCCCCGCGCCACCTGAAGATCCACCCCGCGCACGGCACGGGCGGGCGCACCCTCGCCGTAGTGCGTCTTGACGAGGCCCTCGGCGCGCAGCAGGGGGGTGGGGCGGTCGCTCACTGCGGCTCCTCCAGTTCCTCCTGGCACCGTTCCAGCCAGTCCAGGTCGGCCTGCAGGTGCAACATGGCGCCCTCGATCAGCAGTTGGGCGATTCTGTTGTCCCGGTTCTCGGCCGCGGCCAGCTTCGACAGATTGCGCATGGTGTTGAGGTACTGACGCCGCTGCTTGTTGATCAGGGCGATCTGGTCGGCGAGGCCGGTCCGCGGGGCGAGGGCGAGCTTCATGAAGAACTCGTCCCGCACCCGCGGCTCGTCCTCGGGCTCCGCGAACCAGACGCGCAGCTCCTCACGTCCGGCGTCGGTGAGGTGGTAGATCTTCTTGTTGGGCCGGCTGGACTGCTCGACCTCCTCGCCCTCGATCAGTCCAGACTTCTCGAGGCGGCCGAGGGTGACGTATATCTGGCCGACGTTCGGCTGAGGGTACGCGGAGCCCAGCAGTTGCTCAAGGTCCTGCTTGAGCTCGTAGCCGTGGGCGGGGCCGCGCGCGAGGAGTGCCAGGAGGGGCAGGCGCACTCGTGCTCTCCTCCTGTCCTCTCACAATGTGCTCCAGGCCCTAGTATCGCCCATACCTAACAGGTATACATGGCCTCTGACTCCCGGCGAGGGCGCCGGAGCCAGGTGTACGTGTTCAGGGAGGAACCTATGCGGTGGATACGCGCCGCCGGTAGGGGCCTCCTCGCACTCGTCGTGATCCTCACCGGGTACGCCGCCTCCGGCGCCCACGCCGACGAGGGCGCCGGCGAGGGCCGTGGCCCGCTCACCCTGGCCACCGCCGGGGATCTCACCGGCTATCTCGGCCCCCTCCTCCAGGGCTGGAACCGCACCCACCCCGCCGAGCGGGTCACCCTCGTCGAGCTGCCCGACTCCGCCGACGAGACCCACGCGCAGATGACCACCGACCTGCGCGGCGGCGACCGCAGCCGGTTCGACGTGCTCAACATCGACGTCAACTGGACCTCGGAGTTCGCCGCCGCCGGCTGGATCCGCCCGCTGCCGCGCGACCGCTTCCCGCTGAAGACCTTCCTGCCGCCGGTCGTCGACACGGCCACGTACGACGGACAGCTCTACGCCGTCCCGTATGTCACGAACGCCGGGCTGCTGCTGTACCGCAAGGACGTCCTCGCGAAGGAGGGCGTGCCGCCGCCGCGCACCTGGGCCGAGCTGGAACACGACGCCAGAACCATCGCGCCCAAATATGGTCTCGGGGGCTACGCGGGCCAGTTCCTGCCCTATGAGGGGCTCACCGTCAACGCGGCCGAGGCGGTGTACTCGGCGGGCGGCACGATCCTCGGCGACGAGGGCGCGCGCGTCACCGTCAACTCCGCCGCCGCCCGCGAGGGCATCGGTTTCCTCGCGCGCGGCTTCCGCGAGGGCTGGATTCCCAAGGCGGCGCTCACCTACAAGGAGGAGGAGTCCAAGCAGGCCTTCCAGGACGGCCGGCTGCTCTTCCTGCGCAACTGGCCCTACGCGTACGCCGTCGCCTCCGCCCCGGGGTCCAAGGTCGCCGGGAAGATCGGCGCCGTACCGCTGCCGGGGCCGGACGGGCCGGGCACGAGCGTCCTCGGCGGCTCCAACCTCGCCGTCAACACCCACGCGCGGCACCCCGACTCCGCCGCGCGCCTGATCGCATACCTGACCAGCGAGCGTGTCCAGCGCCAGGTGCTCACCCGGGGCTCGCTGCCGCCGGTGCGTGCCGCGCTCTACGAGGACCCCGCCCTCGTGCGGCGGTTCCCGTACCTGCCGACCCTGCGCGCTGCCGTGCTCTCGGCCGCGCCGCGTCCCAAGAGCCCGCACTACGACCAGGTCAGCCTGGTGGTGCAGGCCGTCGTGCACGACGCGCTGACCGGGCGTCAGACGCCCGAGCAGGCCGTGCGCCGGCTGGCGCGGGAACTCGACGCCATCGCCCGTCGCTAGCCGCGATAGTTACTTGTTAGGTAACGCGCACATCTCATTTGACTTCGCCATGCTCCAGTAAGTGGTGATTTGTACCCTCAACTGCTCGGTAGCCTCCGTTCATTTCGTTGACACCCATACGCAGCGCCTACCTAACATGCATGCATGTTGAGTAAGTACCACTGGTGGCGGGACGCGGTGATCTACCAGGTCTACGTCCGCAGCTTCCTGGACAGCACCGGCGACGGCATCGGCGATCTGGCCGGCGTCCGCGCGGGGCTGCCGTACCTGAAGAAGCTCGGCGTCGACGGGATCTGGCTGAGCCCGTTCTACCCGTCACCACAGCACGACCACGGCTACGACGTGGCCGACTACTGCGGAGTCGACCCGCTCTTCGGCGACCTCGCCGAGTTCGACCTGCTGGTGTCGGCCGCCCGCCGGTTCGGCGTCAAGGTGCTCCTCGACATCGTCCCCAACCACTGCTCCAGCGAGCACCCGTGGTTCCGCGAGGCACTCGCGGCCGAGCCCGGCAGCCCGGCCCGCGCCCGCTTCCACTTCGCCGACGGCCGCGGGCCCGACGGCAGCGAGCCGCCCAACAACTGGCACGCCATGTTCGGCGGCCCGGCTTGGAGCAGAGCCGGCGACGGCCAGTGGTACCTGCACATGTTCACGCCCGAACAGCCCGACTGGAACTGGCGCAACCCCGAGATCCCCGCCGAGTTCGACCGCGTCCTGCGGTTCTGGCTGGACCGAGGCGTCGACGGCTTCCGTATCGACGTCGCCGCCGGCCTCTTCAAACACCCCGAACTGCCCGACTCCGACGACCCGGAGGCCGACGCCCGCACCCGCGACTCGGTCAACCCGCTCGCCTGGAACCAGCCCGAGGTGCACGACGTGTGGCGCCACTGGCGCTCCATATGCGAGGAGTACCGCGAGCGGGACGGACGCGAGCGCCTGCTCGTCGGCGAGGTCTCCGTCCCCACCGCCCGTGAACACGCCCTGTACGTCCGCCCGGACGAACTCCACCAGGCCTTCTTCTTCGACCTGCTCAGCGCCCCCTGGAACGCCGACGCCTTCCGCAAGGTCGTCTCCGAGGCCATGCAGGACATCGCCGGCACCGGCTCCACGGTCACCTGGGTCCTCAACAACCACGACCAGATCCGCACCGTCACCCGCTACGGCGAACCCGTCCCCGAAGGCAGCGGACTGGGCGCCGCCCGCGCCCGGGCCGCCGCGCTGCTGATGCTGGCACTGCCCGGAGCCGCGTACATCTACCAGGGCGAGGAGCTCGGCCTGCCCGAGGTCGTCGACCTGCCCGACGACGTGCTCACCGACCCGATCTTCCGCCGCACCGGCAGCCGCTCCCGCGTCCGCGACGGCTGCCGGGTGCCGCTGCCCTGGTCGGGACAGGCGTCCCCGTTCGGCTTCACCTCCGGCGCCGAGGGCGTACGGCCCTGGCTGCCGCAGCCGGAGTACTTCGCCGAGTACGCCACCGACCGTGCCCTCGCCGACACCCGCTCCTTCTGGCACCTGTACCGCGACGGTCTTCAACTGCGCCGGGAACTTCCCCAGTTGGGCGAGGGCCACCTGCGCTGGCTGGACACCCCGCCCGGCGTCCTGGCCTTCGTCCGCGGCGACGGCCTGGTCTGCGCCGTCAACTTCGGCACGGCCCCCGTGCCCGCCCCCGTCTCCGGCACCCCGCTGCTGGCCAGCGGTCCCTGCCCCGCGGCCGGGGTGCTGCCCGGTTCCACGGCCGCCTGGTGGATCGCCGAGCTCTGATCCCCGGCACCCCGATCTCTCGCCAGTCTCACACCAACCCCTCGAAGGGAACATCGACGATGATGCGACGACGTACCACCCTGCTCACCGGCTGCACCGCCCTCGTCCTCGCCCTCGGCGCCACCGCCTGCGGCGGCGACCCGGTCTCGGCGGGCGGCGGCGACAAGGAACTCAGCGGCCAGACCGTCACCGTCGCCGGTGTCTGGTCCGGCAGCGAGCAGAAGAACTTCCAGAAGGTGCTGGACGCGTTCACCGCGAAGACCGGCGCCAAGACCCAGTTCGTGTCCACCGGCGACAACGTCTCCACCGTCGTCGGCAGCAAGATCGAGGGCGGCAACGCCCCCGACGTGGTGATGGTCCCGCAGGTCGGTGTGCTCCAGCAGTTCGCGAAGAAGGGCTGGCTCACCCCGCTGTCCGCCACCACCCGGAAGGAGGTCGACGCGGGCTACGCGCCGGTGTGGAAGAAGTACGGCAGCGTCGACGGCACCCTGTACGGCCTGTACTTCAAGGCCGCCCACAAGTCGACCGTCTGGTACAGCCCCGACGCGCTCACCCAGGCCGGCGTCCAGCCGCCCACCACCTACGACGCGATGCTCAAGGCCGGGCACACCGTCTCCGACTCCGGGCTCGCCGCCTTCGCGGTCGCCGGGCAGGACGGCTGGACCCTCACCGACTGGTTCGAGAACATCTACCTCTCCCAGGCCGGACCCGACAAGTACGACGCCCTCGCCGCACACCAGCTCAAGTGGACCGACGCGAGCGTGGTCAAGGCGCTCGGCACGCTCGGCAAGCTGTTCAAGGACAAGCAGCTGATCGCGGGCGGTCAGAAGGAGGCCCTCAACACGGACTTCCCCGGTTCGGTGGAGAAGGTGTTCGGGCCCAAGCCGCAGGCCGGCATGGTCTACGAGGGCGACTTCGTCGCCGGGGTCGCCCACGACCAGTTCGGGAAGACCATCGGCAAGGACGCGAACTTCTTCCCCTTCCCCGCCGTCGACGGCGGCAAGGCACCCGTCGTCAGCGGCGGCGACGCGGCCGTCGTGCTCAAGGACGGCAAGAACGCCAAGGCCGGCATGAAGCTCCTGGAGTACCTGGCCACTCCCGAGGCCGCGGCCGTGTGGGCCAAGGCGGGCGGCTTCCTGTCCCCGAACAAGAAGCTCGACCTGGCCTCCTACGGCGACGACGTCACCCGGGCCACCGCCAAGTCCCTGGTCGACGCGGGCGACTCGGTCCGCTTCGACATGTCCGACCAGGCGCCGGCGGCCTTCGGCGGCACCAAGGGCACCGGCGAGTGGAAGCTGCTCCAGGACTTCCTGCGCGACCCGTCGGACCCGAAGGGCACCGCGGCGAAGCTGGAGGCCGCGGCGGCCAAGGCGTACCAGGGCCAGGGCTGAGCGGCCATGACCGCCACCACCGTCACCAAGGAGCGGGCGGCGAGTTCTCCGCCGCCCGCCGGTCAGGCCGACCGCGCGCGCCGCGCGCGGCGGCGGGGCCGGATCGTCGCCCTGCTGTTCGCGTTCCCCGCGCTGCTGCTGCTCGGCGCGCTCGTCGTCTACCCGGTGCTGTTCTCCGTCGGCCGCAGCTTCTTCGACGCCTCCGGCACCCGCTTCGTCGGCGGCGACAACTACACCGAGATGTTCCGCGACCCGGCCACCCTCAAAGCCATCCGGAACACCGTGATCTGGGTGGTCGTCGCCCCGGCGCTGCTGACCGGACTGGGCCTGATCCTCGCCGTGCTGGTGGAGAAGGTCCGCTGGGCGACGGCGTTCAAGCTGCTGCTGTTCATGCCCATGGCGGTGTCCTTCCTCGCCGCCGGGATCATCTTCCGGCTCGCCTACGACCAGGACCCCGACAAGGGCGTGCTCAACGCCGCCGTCGTCTCCGTCCACGACGCCTTCGCCGGCACCTCCACCTACCCCACGGCGCGGGCCCGCACCGGACCGCACGGGCTCACCCAGGCCCACGACGGCTCCTACACCACGAACGCCGCCGTGTCGCCGGGCGCCACGGTCGCGCTGCCGATGGTCGGCGTACTGCCCGGGGACCTGCCGAAGGACGCCTCGCCCGCCTACCCGGCGGCCGGGCGGAAGGCCGCCGCCGGCGAGGTGCGCGGGGTCGTCTACCTGGACTTCACACCCGGCGGAACGGGCACCCAGGGCAAGGTCGACCGGCGGGAGAACGGACTACCCGGGATGAAGGTCGAGGCCGTGCGCGAGGGGCGGACCGTCGCGCACGCCACCACCGCCTCCGACGGCTCCTTCCACTTCTCCGGCCTGCACGCGGGGTCGTACACGCTCCGGCTCCCGGAGTCCAACTTCGCGCCGCCCTATCAGGGCGTCTCCTGGCTCGGGCCGACGCTCGTCACCCCGGCGATCATCGGGGCGTACCTGTGGATCTGGACCGGGTTCGCGATGGTGCTGATCGGCGCCGGACTGTCCACGCTGCCGCGCGACGCGCTGGAGGCGGCCCGGATGGACGGGGCCAACGAGTGGCAGATCTTCCGCCGCATCACCGTTCCGCTGCTCGCCCCGGTGCTGACGGTCGTCTTCGTCACGCTCGTCATCAACGTGATGAAGGTGTTCGACCTCGTCTACATCATCGCGCCCGGGCCGGTGCAGGAGGACGCGACCGTGCTCGCCACGCAGATGTGGCTGGTGTCCTTCGGCGGCGGCAACAACCAGGGGCTGGGCAGTGCGCTGGGTGTGCTGCTTCTGCTCCTCGTCATCCCCGCGATGGTCTTCAACGTCCGCCGCTTCCGAAGGAGTCAGCGATGAACACGGTCAGGAGAGGCCTGGGCAACGGGCTCGTGCAGGCCTTCCTCGTGGTGATCGGCCTGGTCTGGCTGACACCCCTGGCCGGGCTGTTCGTGTCCTCGCTGCGCTCGGCCCAGGACACCGCGAAGGGCGGCTGGTGGACGGCGCTGACCAGCCCCGGCCAGCTGTCCTTCGACAACTACTCGGCGCTGCTGAAGAACGCCGGCATCACCCAGGCCTTCTGGAACACCGTGCTGATCTCGGTCCCGGCGACCGTGCTCGTCGTCGTCATCGCCGCGCTCGCCGGATACGCCTTCGCCTGGCTGGACTTCCCCGGCCGCGAGCCGCTGTTCCTGCTGGTGGTCGCGCTGCTGGTGGTGCCGGTGCAGATCGGACTGCTGCCGGTGGCCAAACTCTTCGGGCAGCTGGGGCTGTTCGGCACGATCCCCGGTGTCGTGCTGTTCCATGTGGCGTACGGGCTGCCGTTCGCGGTGTTCCTGCTGCGGAACTACTTCGCGGAGATACCGAAGGAGATGCTGGAGGCGGCGCGGATGGACGGGGGTGGGGAGTGGCGCATCTTCGTGCAGCTGGTGCTGCCGGTCGGGCGGCCGGCGATCGCCAGCCTCGCGATCTTCCAGTTCCTGTGGGTGTGGAACGACATGCTGGTGGCGCTGTTGTTCGCGGACAGTTCGTCGCAGCCGTTGACGGTGGAACTGCAGTCGCAGATACGGCAGTTCGGGAGCAACATCGATGTGCTGGCGCCGGGGGCGTTTCTGTCACTGGTGGTGCCGGTGGTGGTGTTCTTCGCCTTCCAGCGGCACTTCGTGCAGGGGGTTATGGCGGGGTCGGTGAAGTAGGTCGGTACGGGTGGTGGTGCGGGTGCGGGGCGGGGAGGGTTTTCGCCCCCGCCGCCCCTGCCCTTCCCGTCCCTGGGAGCTGCCGCCCCCGGGCCCCGCTTCGGCCTTGACGGCCTCGTCCTCACACTCCCCCAGAGGGGGCACCCCCGGAGGGGCTGATGTTCACGCCGACGCCGGGGGGTACAGCGACCTCGGGAGCTGGGAGGCCGCTGCTGTGTCCAGGAGCCACAGGGTGCGGGCGCGGCCGTGGGCGCCTGCCGCGGGCGCCTGGATCTCGCCGGCGCCGGAGAGGGCCATGGCCACCGCGTTCGCCTTGTCCTCGCCCGCCGCCAGCAGCCAGACCTCGCGGGCCGAGCGGATCGCGGGCAGGGTGAGGGAGATACGGGTGGGCGGCGGCTTGGGGGAGCCGTGGACGCCGATCACCGTGCGCTCCGTCTCCCTGACCCCCGGGTGCTCCGGGAACAGGGACGCCACGTGGGTGTCCGGGCCCACGCCGAGCATCAGCACGTCGAAGGTCGGCACCGCGCCGTGGTTGGCGGGACCGGCCGCACGGGCCAGTTCCTCGGCGTAGGCGTCGGCCGCCGCCTCGACGTCCGTGCCGTACGGGCCGTCCGACGCGGGCATGGCGTGCACGCGCTTCGGGTCCAGCGGCACGGCGTCCAGCAGCGCCTCCTCGGCCTGTGTGATGTTGCGCTCCGGGTCGCCCTCCGGAAGGAACCGCTCGTCGCCCCACCACAGGTCCAGGCGGCCCCAGTCGATCGCGTCCCGGGCCGGTGCGGCGGCCAGCGCGGCCAGCACGCCGTTGCCGTTGCGGCCGCCGGTCAGGACCACGTTCGCCGAGCCCGTCGAGGCCTGGGCGTCCACGATCTTCGTGATCAGCCGGGCCGCGGCGGCCTGCGCCATCAGTTCCTTGTCGCGGTGGACGACCAGCTGGGGAGTGCTCACTTCGCCGCCGCCTTCCGGCTCGTGGACTTCCGGGCGGTCCGGGACGCCGCCCGCTGCGCGGGTGCCTTCGCCGTGTCCTCCTCGGCCGTGGCGACGGCGACCGGCCCCTCCTCGGCGAGCACCGGCCCGGCGGCGCCGGTCAGCCGGTCCACCCCGAAGCGCAGCGCCGACGCGTAGGTGTCGTCCGGGTCGAGCCGCCGCAGCTCCTCCGCGATCAGCTCGGCCGTCTCCCGCCGCTTCAGCGCCACCGCGCGCTCCGGCTGCCCCTGGATGGCCAGGGTCGCCAGCCTGCCGTCGGCCCGGTCCAGCCTGATCGGGCCGCAGCTGGTGTCCAGACGGACCGCGGTCAGTCCGGGCCCGGCGGACGGCGAGCACTTCACCGGCACCTCCAGCCGGTCCGCGAGCCACATCGCCAGCAGCTCGCAGCTCGGGTTGAACTCCTCGCCCTCCACCTCGACCGAGCGGACCTCGCAGGTCACCTGGTCGAGAGCGGCCGCCAGCATCGAGCGCCACGGCGTGATCCGGGTCCACGCCAGGTCGGTGTCGCCGGGGCTGTAGGCCTCGGCCCGCGCCCCCAGTTCGCGCAGCGGGTCCTCGCAGGCGTAGCTGTCGGTGACCCGGCGCTGGGCCAGCGCGCCCAGTGGGTCGTTCGCCGGGTCGAGCGGGCCGTTCACCGGCCACCAGACGACGACCGGCGCGTCCGGCAGCAGCAGCGGGAGCACCACCGACTGGGCGTGGTCGCACACCTCGCCGTACAGCCGCAGCACCACCGTCTCGCCGGTGCCGGCGTCCGCGCCCACCCGCACCTCGGCGTCCAGCCGCGACGACGTGCGGTCGCGCAGGGTGCGCGAGATGCGCCGGATCACCACCAGGGTGCGCGAGGGGTGCTCGCGGGAGGCGTCACCGGCGGCCTTGAGGGCGTCGTAGGCGTTCTCCTCGTCGGTGACGATGACGAGGGTGAGCACCATGCCCACGGCCGGGGTGCCGATCGCCCGGCGGGCCTGCACCAGCGCCTTGTTGATCTTCCCGGCCGTGGTGGCCGTCAGGTCTATCTTCATGGCCGGCGCCAGCTCCGTCCGTCTCGTGCGAGCATCTCGTCCGCCTCGGCCGGCCCCCAGGTCCCGGACGCGTACCGCGCGGGCCTGCCGTGCTTGTCCCAGTACTCCTCGATCGGGTCGAGGATCTTCCAGGACAGCTCGACCTCCTCCGTGCGCGGGAAGAGGTTGGCGTCGCCGAGCAGCACGTCCAGGATCAGGCGCTCGTAGGCCTCCGGGCTGGACTCGGTGAAGGACTCGCCGTAGGCGAAGTCCATCGACACGTCCCGGATCTCCATCGACGTGCCCGGCACCTTGGAGCCGAAGCGGACCGTCACGCCCTCGTCGGGCTGGACGCGGATGACGACCGCGTTCTGTCCCAGCTCCTCCGTCGCCGTGGTGTCGAAGGGGGAGTGCGGGGCCCGCTGGAAGACCACCGCGATCTCGGTGACCCGGCGGCCCAGCCGCTTGCCGGTGCGCAGATAGAAGGGGACGCCCGCCCAGCGGCGGTTGTCGATCGCCAGCTTGATCGCGGCGTAGGTGTCGGTCTTCGACTTCTTGTCGATGCCCTCTTCCTCGAGGTAGCCGATGACCTTCTCGCCGCCCTGCCAGCCGCCCGCGTACTGCCCGCGCACGGTGGACCTGCCGAGGTCCTTGGGCAGCCGGACGGCACCGAGCACCTTCTCCTTCTCCGCGGCCAGCGCGTCCGCGTCGAAGGAGGCGGGCTCCTCCATCGCGGTGAGCGCCATCAGTTGGAGCAGGTGGTTCTGGATGACGTCCCGGGCGGCGCCGATCCCGTCGTAGTAGCCCGCGCGACCGCCGATGCCGATGTCCTCGGCCATGGTGATCTGCACATGGTCCACGAAGGACCGGTTCCAGATCGGCTCGAACATCTGGTTGGCGAAGCGCAGCGCCAGGATGTTCTGGACGGTCTCCTTGCCCAGGTAGTGATCGATCCGGAAGACCTGCTCCGGCTCGAACACCCCGTGCACGACCCGGTTCAGCTCCTCGGCCGACGTCAGGTCGTGACCGAAGGGCTTCTCGATGACCGCGCGCCGCCAGGAACCGCCCGTCTGCTCGGCCAGGCCGTGCTTCTTCAGCTGCTGGATGACGACCGGGAACGACTTCGGCGGCACCGACAGATAGAAGGCGAAGTTGCCGCCCGTGCCCTGCGCCTTGTCCAGCTCCTCGATCGTGCCGCGCAGCCGTTCGAACGCCTCGTCGTCGTCGAAGGTGCCCTGCACGAAGCGCATGCCCTGGCTGAGCTGCTGCCAGACCTCCTCGCGGAACGGCGTGCGCGCGTGCTCCTTGACGGCGTCGTGCACGACCTGCGCGAAGTCCTCGTGCTCCCAGTCGCGGCGGGCGAAGCCGACCAGCGAGAAGCCAGGCGGCAGCAGACCCCGGTTGGCGAGGTCGTACACGGCGGGCATCAGCTTCTTGCGCGACAGGTCGCCCGTGACGCCGAAGATGACCAGGCCCGACGGCCCCGCGATACGCGGGAGCCGTCGGTCCGCGGGGTCACGGAGCGGGTTCGCTCCGGTACCGGAAAGCGGCGACAAGGTGTCAGCCCTCCGTGGGAGCGAGGCGCTCCAGCTCCGCCTCGGTCGACTTCAGCAGGTCGTTCCAGGAGGCCGCGAACTTCTCGACGCCCTCGTCCTCCAGGACCTGGACGACGTCGTCGTAGGAGATGCCGATCTTCTCCAGCGCGTCCAGGTCGGCACGGGCCTGCTCGTAGGTGCCGCGGACGGCGTCGCCGCGGATCTCACCGTGGTCCTCGGTGGCCTCCAGCGTGGCCTCCGGCATGGTGTTCACCGTGTTCGGCGCCACCAGCTCCTCGACGTACATGGTGTCCTTGTACGCCTTGTCCTTCACACCGGTGGAGGCCCACAGCGGACGCTGCTTGTTCGCGCCGGCCTTCTCCAGCGCGTTCCAGCGGTCGGAGGAGAAGACCTCCTCGTACGCCTGGTAGGCCAGACGCGCGTTGGCAACGCCCGCCTTGCCGCGCAGAGCCTTGGCCTCGTCGGTGCCCATCTCGTCGATGCGCCGGTCGATCTCGGTGTCCACGCGGGAGACGAAGAACGACGCCACCGAGCGGATCTTCGACAGGTCCAGGCCGCGCTCCTTGGCCTTCTCCAGGCCGGTCAGGTAGGCGTCCATGACCGCGCGGTAGCGGTCCAGCGAGAAGATCAGCGTGACGTTGACGCTGATGCCGTTGCCGATGGTCTCGGCGATCGCCGGCAGGCCCGCCTCGGTGGCCGGGATCTTGATCAGCGTGTTCGGGCGGTCCACCAGCCAGGCCAGCTGACGGGCCTCGGCGACCGTCGCCCGCGTGTTGTGCGCCAGGTGCGGGTCGACCTCGATGGAGACCCGGCCGTCCTGGCCGCCGGTGGCGTCGAAGACCGGGCGCAGGATGTCGGCGGCGTCGCGGACGTCCGCCGTGGTGATCATGCGGATGGCCTCTTCCACCGTCACCTTGCGGGCGGCCAGGTCCGACAGCTGCCGGTTGTACCCGTCGCCCTGCGAGATCGCCTTCTGGAAGATCGTCGGGTTGGTGGTGACGCCCACGACGTGCTGCTGGTCGATCAGCTCGGCGAGGTTGCCGGACGTGATCCGCTTGCGCGACAGGTCGTCCAGCCAGATCGCGACGCCTTCGTCCGTGAGGCGCTTGAGTGCGTCTGTCATGGAAATTGCATCTCCTACGTGTCGTATATGTGAGCGTCAGCGCTGGGCGGCGGCGATGGATTCCCGGGCCTTGGCCGCCACGTTCTCGGCGGTGAAGCCGAATTCGCGGAAGAGCACCTTGGCGTCGGCGGAGGCACCGAAGTGCTCCAGGGAAACAATGCGCCCCGCGTCTCCCACGTACTTGTGCCACGGCAGGCCCACGCCCGCCTCGACCGCGACGCGCGCCCGCACGGCCGGGGGCAGGACGCTGTCCCGGTACCCCTGGTCCTGCTCCTCGAACCACTCCTGGGACGGCATGGACACCACGCGGGTGGGGACGCCGTCGGCCTGCAGCTGCTCGCGCGCCTCGACGGCCACGTGCACCTCGGAGCCGGTGGCGATCAGGATCACCTGAGGCTCGGCGTTCTGCCCGTCGGGGCCTTCCGCCTCGAAGAGGACGTAGCCGCCGCGTGCCGCGTCGTCGTTGGGCTCGTACGTCGGCACGCCCTGGCGGGTCAGGGCCAGGCCGTGCGGCTGCCCCTTGCCGAACTCCTTGGTCCAGCGGTTCAGGATCTCCCGCCAGGCGATCGCGGTCTCGTTGGCGTCGGCCGGGCGGACGATGTTCAGGCCCGGGATCGCGCGCAGCGAGGCCAGGTGCTCGACCGGCTGGTGGGTGGGGCCGTCCTCGCCCAGGCCGACGGAGTCGTGCGTCCACACGTACGTCACCGGCAGGTGCATCAGCGCGGACAGGCGCACGGCGTTGCGCATGTAGTCGGAGAAGACCAGGAAGGTGCCGCCGTAGACGCGGGTGTTGCCGTGCAGCGTGATGCCGTTCAGCTCCGCGCCCATGGAGTGCTCGCGGATGCCGAAGTGGATGGTGCGGCCGTACGGGTCGGCCTCCGGCAGCGGGTTGTCCTCGGGCAGGAACGACGAGGTCTTGTCGATCGTGGTGTTGTTCGAACCCGCGAGGTCGGCCGAGCCGCCCCACAGCTCCGGGATCACCTCGCCGAGGGCCTGGAGCACCTTGCCGGACGCGGCGCGCGTGGCCAGGGCCTTGCCGGCCTCGAACACCGGGATCTTCTCGTCCCAGCCGGTCGGCAGCGCCGCCTTCGCGATCCGGTCGTACTCGGCGGCCCGCTCGGCGTTCGCCTCGCGCCAGGACTGGAAGGACTTCTCCCACTCGGCCTTCGCCTGCCGGCCGCGCTGAAGCGCCTGGCGGGTGTGGTCGATGACCTCGTCCGCGACCTCGAAGTGCTGCTCGGGGTCGAAGCCCAGGACGCGCTTGGTGGCGGCGACCTCGTCCTCGCCCAGCGCCGAGCCGTGCGCGGCCTCGGTGTTCTGGGCGTTCGGGGCCGGCCAGGCGATGATCGAGCGCATCGCGATGAAGGAGGGCCGGTCGGTGACGGCCTTGGCCTTCTGGATCGCCTCGTAGATCGCCTGCGGGTCCAGGTCGCCGTCCGCCTTGGGCTCCACGCGCTGCACATGCCAGCCGTAGGCCTCGTAGCGCAGAGCGGTGTCCTCGGAGACGGCCGTCTCGGTGTCGCCCTCGATCGAGATGTGGTTGTCGTCCCACAGCAGGATCAGATTGCCCAGCTTCTGGTGGCCGGCCAGTGAGGACGCCTCCGCCGAGATGCCCTCCTGCAGGCAGCCGTCACCGGCGATGCAGTAGACGTAGTGGTCGAAGGGGGACTCGCCCGCGGGTGCCTGAGGGTCGAACAGGCCGCGCTCGTAGCGGGCGGCCATCGCCATGCCCACCGCGTTCGCCACACCCTGCCCCAGCGGGCCGGTCGTGGTCTCCACTCCCGCCGTGTGCCCGTACTCCGGGTGACCGGGGGTCTTCGAGCCCCAGGTGCGGAAGGCCTTCAGGTCGTCGAGCTCCAGGCCGAAGCCGGCCAGGTACAGCTGGGTGTAGAGGGTCAGCGAGGAGTGGCCGGCGGACAGCACGAAACGGTCGCGCCCCACCCACTGCGGATCCGCCGGGTCGTGCCGCATCACCTTCTGGAACAGGGTGTAGGCGGCAGGAGCCAGGCTCATCGCCGTACCGGGATGGCCGTTGCCGACCTTCTGTACGGCATCGGCGGCCAGGACGCGCGCGGTGTCCACCGCACGCTGGTCCAACTCGGTCCACTCGAGGTCTGTGGTGGTCGGCTTGGTGCTCACCCTGGGTCAGGGCTCCTCTCCACATGTCGGATGCCGGCACACATGAGTGCGCACCGGCTGCCGGCGCTTCTCGCGTCGGCCGGCCGTTGCTGAGCCTACCCCCGTAAGGACGTGCATTTTTTCGAGTCATTCCAGACTGCCGGGACTCTCCGAAATCCGCCTCCCGACTGGCCGGGACCATATTCGGCAACTGAATACGGAGCCGCTCATCCGATCGCTCAATCGAGCTCTCGTGCGCCCGTCGGACGGGTGTCGGAAGGGTGTCGGGAGAGGGGCCGGAAGGGTGTCGGAAGGGTGCCGGGAGGGATGCCGGAAGGTGTCGGAAGCTCGTGAGGAAGGCGTTCCGAAAGACTGTTCCCTTCGCCATTGCGAAAGACCGTCCCCTCGCCGTTCCGGTCTCCGTTCCTGTCTCTGTTCCCGTCTCCGCTCGCGTCTCCGCGTCTCCGTTCCCGTCTCCGTTCCCGTCTCCGTGCCGGCGGGTCCGTCCGCTTTCGCCGTTCCGGCGGTCCGCGCACCCGCCGCGGGGCCCGCCGCCGGGGCACCGGCCAACACGACCCGACCCCCGCGAAGGCCGGGGTCTGGGCAACGTCTACAGTGGCGTGGTACGCGCGAGCCTTTACCGAGAGTTCACAGGGCGGGGTTCGCTGGGATGTCTCTGTCAGGGGTGTGCGTGACGGCCGTCGAATCCCGTCCTGGGGATACCTCCCAGGCCCTTGAGGCTCTGGGGGAGGGAGTACTCGGTGCAGGCCAGAGCCCGAGCCACCGGCCGTTCGGGGCCCGTGTCAAGGCGTTCGTGGCGTTGACCAAGCCGCGGATCATCGAGCTGCTGCTCATCACCACGGTTCCGGTGATGTTCCTGGCCCAGCAGGGCGTGCCCGATCTCAAGCTGGTGCTGCTGACCTGCGTCGGCGGCTACCTCTCCGCGGGCGGCGCCAACGCGCTGAACATGTACATCGACCGTGACATCGACGCACTTATGGACCGGACCTCGCAGCGCCCCCTGGTCACCGGGATGGTCAGCCCCCGCGAGTGCCTGGTCTTCGGCATCACCCTCGCGGTCGTCTCGACGCTGCTCTTCGGCCTCACCGTCAACTGGCTGTCGGCGTGGCTGTCGCTCGGAGCGCTCCTCTTCTACGTCGTCGTCTACACGATGATCCTCAAGCGGCGTACGTCGCAGAACATCGTCTGGGGCGGCATCGCCGGCTGCCTGCCGGTGCTCATCGGCTGGTCGTCCGTCACGAACTCCATGTCGTGGGCGCCGATCGTCCTCTTCCTCGTGATGTTCTTCTGGACGCCGCCGCACTACTGGCCGCTGTCCATGAAGGTCAAGGAGGACTACGCGCGCGTGGGCGTGCCGATGCTCCCGGTCATCGCCTCCAACAAGGTGGTCGCCCGGCAGATCGTCATCTACAGCTGGGTGATGGTCCTGGTCTCCCTGCTCCTGACCCCGCTCGGCTACACGGGCTGGTTCTACACGGTGGTCGCGCTCGCGGCCGGCGGCTTCTGGCTCTGGGAGGCGCACGGGCTGCAGAACCGGGCCAAGGCCGAGGTGACCGGCGCGAAGCTGAAGGAGATGCGGCTGTTCCACTGGTCGATCACCTACGTGTCGATCCTCTTCGTCGCGGTCGCGGTGGACCCCTTCCTGCGCTGAGCCCAGGTGGTCCCCTCCTGCACCGGTACGAGCGCCTGTGACGGGCGGGGTGCGTGGTCAAGGCCACTCACCCCGCCCGTCGCCGTTCGATCTACCCGTCGGTAGGCTCCTGCCATGGCAGACACGCAGCAGGTTGACCCCAAGGCCGAGCGCAAGGCCGCCCGCCTCGCCCAGCGGATCGGTTCCTTCTCCAAGGCCCACGGCGGGACCGAGGGCCAGGTCGCGTACATCGGGCAGCGCGGCGCCCGGATCGTCCTCGTCGGCGAGGACGGCGCCTGGGGCGACATCGTGGCCCCCACGTACGCCATCGCCGAGCAGGCCGTGCGGAAGTCCGGGATCACCGTTCACGAGTCGTTCGACGGCGAGTTCGCGGCCAAGGTGAAGACGGGCCCCTACGAGTGGTCCCGCATGGCGGGCATCCAGCTGGGCGGCCCGAGCAACCGCTGAACCAGGACGCCGGGCGGGCAACACCTGAGAGCCGGTTCACCCGTTAGGCCCCGTGGAGGAAGCGGTCCACCCACGGGAGAACCGGATGATCGAGACGCCGTCCCTCGTGGACCAGTACTGCCACGGCGTACTGAGAACGGAACTGGGCCTCGGCACCTTCGAGGCCCAGCTGGCCCGGACCGAGGGCCCGCCCGCGCCCGGCACCACCCTCTTCGACACCCAGACCGGCTTCGCGGTACGCCGCTGGTGCCCCCCGCTGCTCGGCCTGGAGCCGCACTGCCCGCCTGCCCGCTATCTCGCCCGGCGCCGGGAACTGGGCGTCCTGGAGGCCGGCCGCAGACTGCTGCGCGGCAGCGGCATCACGACGTACCTCGTCGACACCGGGCTGCCCGGTGACCTCACCGGTCCCGGCGAGATGGCCTCGGCGGGCGGCGCCGCCGCCCATGAGATCGTGCGCCTGGAACTCCTCGCCGAGCAGGTCGCCGACACCTCCGGCACCGTAGAGTCCCTCCTCGCCAACCTCGCCGAGTCGGTGCACGGCGCCGCCGCGCACGCCGTCGCCTTCACCTCCGTGGCGGGCGTACGGCACGGCCTGGCGCTCGCGCCCGAGCCGCCCGGACCGGGGGAGGTGCGGGGCGCCGCGGGCCGCTGGCTGGCCGGGCGGCGGGTCGGCGGGGAGCTGAGCGATCCGGTGCTGCTGCGCCACCTGCTGTGGATCGCGGTGGCCTCCGGGCGGCCCCTCCAGCTGCACGCGGGGCTCGGCGAGCCGGGTCTGCGCATCGACCGCACCGATCCGGTGCTGCTCACGGACTTCGTACGGGCGACGGCGGGCCTGGGCACGGACCTCGTCCTGCTGCACGGCTACCCGTACCACCGCCACGCCGCCCACCTGGCCGGCGTCTTCCCGCACGTGTACGCCGACTCGGGCGCCGCCCTGGTGCGCACCGGGGCCCGGGCCGCCACGATCCTCGCCGAGATCCTGGAACTCGCCCCCTTCGGCAAGATCCTTTTCTCGAGCGGCGCCCATGGACTGCCCGAGCTGCACGTGGTGGGGGCCCGTCTGTTCCGAGAGGCGCTGGCGAGGGTGCTCGGCTCCTGGGTCGCGGAGGGCGCCTGGTCGCCGGGGGACGCGCAGCGGGTCGCGGGGATGGTGGCGGCGGGGAACGCGCGGCGGGTGTACGGGCTGGAGTGACCCCTCGAAGGCCCGCTCCAGCTCTGCGCGGAGCCGGTCGGGCCGGCGGTCCGGGGAATCTACGCCTTCGCCAGGGAGGCGGCCTCGGCGGGCTGCTCCGGAAGGCCGGTCACCGCCTCGGGCCGCTCGCGCAGCGACAGCAGCACCCGCAGCACCCCGATCCACATCAGGCACGAGCCCAGCATGTGCAGGCCGACCAGGAACTCGGGAAGGTGCGTGAAGTACTGCACGTAGCCGATGACGCCCTGGCCGAGCAGGATCAGGAACAGATCCCGGGTGCGGCTCAGCGGTCCCTTCGGCGCGTCCACGGCCTTCAGCACGAACCACAGCGCGAACGTCAGCGTCACCACGATCCAGGCCAGCACCGCGTGCAGCTTGGCGACCGTCTCCCAGTCGATCGGGATGCGGGCCACCTCCTTGGAGTCGCCCGCGTGCGGACCGGCCCCGGTCACCACCGTGCCCACGGCGATCAGCAGGCCGCTCGCCAGGACCAGGAACCACACCAGCTGCTGCACCGCCTTGCCGACCAGCGGACGCGGTGCCGTGTCACCCTCGCGGGAGCGCTGCCACATCACCGTGGCGACCGTGATCAGCGCCGTGGACAGCAGGAAGTGGGCCGCCACGGTGTAGGGGTTCAGGCCGACGAGCACCACGATGCCGCCGAGCACCGCGTTGCCCATGACGATCCAGAACTGCCACCAGCCCTGCCGGGTCAGGCTGTGCCGCCACGGCTTCTGCGAACGGGCGGCGATGATCGCCCAGCCGACGGCGGCGCACAGCACGTACGTCAGCATGCGGTTGCCGAACTCGATCACACCGTGGAAGCCCATGGCCCGTGTGGTGGTCAGCGAGTCGTCGGTGCAGGTGGGCCAGGTCGGGCAGCCCAGGCCCGAGCCGGTCAGGCGGACGGCGCCGCCGGTGACGACGATGACGACCGCCATGGCGAGCGCGGCGAGGGCCGCCCGCTGGACGGTCCGCGGGTGCGGGGTCCAGCGTTCGGCGATGAAGGAGAGCGGGTTGCGCACGACGGACACGGCGTCGTCGCGGGTCAGCTTTGGCACGCGTTCCATCGTAGGGCGCCGCTTGTGCACGCTTTCACGAGGGTCCATCGGATGCCTCTCGTTCCTACTCCCAGCGGAAGAGCTTTCCGGCGGCGGCCAGCCCCACGACCGCCCATACGGCAAGGATCCCCAGGTCGCCCCACGGCATCCCGGCGCCGTGCTGGAGCACGTCCCTGAGGCCGTCCGAGAGGGCGGAGATCGGCAGCAGGCCGAGCACGTGCCGCGCCGCCGACCCGAACTTCTCCAGTGGCACGATCACGCCGCCACCGACGAGCAGCAGCAGGAAGACCAGGTTGGCGGCGGCCAGCGTCGCCTCGGCCTTGAGCGTGCCCGCCATCAGCAGGCCGAGGCCCGAGAACGCGGCCGTGCCGAGGACCAGCAGGAGCAGGACGGCGAACGGGTTGCCGTGCGGGGACCAGCCCAGCGCGAAGGCGATCACGGTCAGCAGGACGACCTGGAGAACCTCCGTGACCAGCACCGACGCCGTCTTGGCGGTCATCAGGCCCCACCGGGGCAGCGGCGAGGAGGCCAGCCGCTTCAGGACGCCGTAGCGCCGCTCGAAGCCCGTGGCGATGGCCTGTCCGGTGAACGCCGTCGACATCACGGCGAGGGCGAGGATGCCGGGCGTGAGGAAATCCACGGCCTTGCCGGCGCCGGTGTCCACGATGTCCACGGAGCTGAACAGCGCCAGCAGCAGCGTCGGGATCACGACGGTCAGCAGCAGCTGCTCGCCGTTGCGCAGCAGCATCTTCGTCTCCAGCGCCGCCTGCGCCGCGATCATGCGGGGGAGCGGGGCCGCGCCGGGGCGTGGGGCGTAGGTGCCGGCGGGAGTACCGGCGGGGGTGCCGGCGGACGTGCCGGTGGTGGTGGTCACGAGCGCAGCTCCTTGCCGGTCAGCTCCAAGCTGTGTTTTCCCGGGGGACACTGCATCCGATTGCGGCTGCGCCGCGGGCCGGACCCCCGGCCGGGCTCGGTGTGGACCGGATTCATGAACGAAGCTCCTTGCCCGTCAGCTCCAAAAACACATCCTCCAGGGTGTGCCGTTCGACGGAGATCTTCTCCGGCATCACCCCGTGCTGCGCGCACCACGACGTCACCGTGGCGAGCAGCTGAGGGTCGACCTTGCCGACGACCCGGTACGAGCCCGGCGTCAGCTCGGCGGCGGTGCAGTCGGCGGGCAGCGCCTTGAGCAGCGAGGCGACGTCCAGGCCGGGGCGGCCGGTGAAGCGCAGGGTGTTCTCCGCGCCGCCGCGGCACAGCTCCTCCGGGGAGCCCTGGGCGATGACCCGGCCGGCGTCGATGACGGCCACGTCGTCGGCGAGCTGCTCGGCCTCCTCCATGTAGTGCGTGGTGAGGATCACGGACACCCCGTCGGCACGCAGGTCGCGCACCAGGTCCCAGGTGGCGCGCCGGGCCTGCGGGTCGAGTCCGGCGGTCGGCTCGTCGAGGAAGACGAGCTCGGGCCGGCCCACCACGGCCATGGCGAGCGCGAGCCGCTGCTGCTGCCCGCCGGACAGCCTGCGGTAGCCGGTGCGCCCGCAGCTGCCCAGGCCCAGCCGCTCGATCAGCTCGTCCACGTCCAGCGGGTGGGCGTGCAGCTTGGCGACGTGCCGCAGCATCTCGTCGGCCCGGGCGCCCGAGTAGACGCCTCCGGACTGGAGCATGACGCCGACCCGGGGCCGCAGCTCGGCGGACTGTCTCACCGGGTCGAGGCCCAGGACGCGCACCGTCCCGGAGTCCGGCTTCCGGTAGCCCTCGCAGGTCTCGACCGTGGTCGTCTTGCCCGCACCGTTGGGACCGAGCACGGCGGTCACGCCCGCCCGGGCCACCAGGTCGAGGCCGTCCACCGCGGTCTTCGTGCCGTACCGCTTCACCAGGGACCGGACCTCGACGACCGGGTGCGACGCGAAGCGTCTCCCTGAGGGGTGGTGGTCGGGAGACGGGCGGGCGGGCTCACTTCGCATGGGTCCAGAGTCTAGGGACGCGCCGGACGGATCAGGCGGCCGGGTGCGGGAAGTCCTCCTCACGGGGACGGTGCACGGCAAGCCAGCGCTCGGCGTACGCCACCGCGTCCGCCAGCGGGAACAGGCGCGCCCCCGCCGCGCCCACCGTCCCGCGTGCCACCGGACGGTCCCGTTCGAAGTCGTGCCCGAGTTCGTCGAAGCGTTCGGAGGTGATGGACACCTCGGTCACGACCTCCCAGCCGTGCGGCCCCGGCCGGCCCAGCTCGACGAGCGGTGACGGGATCCGGTACTCGGCCAGGTGGAAACAGGTGCAGGCGTCGAATCCGGCGCCCAGCAGCAGCACGCGGGCGCCGGCGGCCTCCAGCCGGGCCAGCGGGCTTCGCTCGCCCAGCCGGCAGTCGGCGGCGTGGCCGTCCACGATCTCGGCGGCGTGTGGCCCGAGCGCCGCGAACGACGTGTGCGGGTGGGCGCTGCGCCGGGCGCCCGGCCAGGTGCGGACGGTCTCCGGTATCACGCCGACCCCGAGCGACGGCGTGACCTGGGGGTCGTAGGCGGGCATCGCCGCGCGGATCGTCTCCCACCACTCCCGCGGCACCGGGGGCCTGCTCCACCCCGCGGGGTCGGTGAGGCCGCCGGTCTGGGTGGGGACCACGAGCGTGCCGTCCGGGCCGAGGGCGTCGAGCAGCCCCTGGACGACCGCGACGGCACCGCCGCAGACCCAGCCGAGCGAACTCAGGGAGGAGTGGAGGAGGAGGATCTCGCCGGGGCGTACGCCGAGCGCGCGCACCTGCTCGGCGATCATGGTCCGGGTGACAAGAGGGCCGGTCACGGGGGGTGTGGGCATGACCCGGCAGTGTGGTGCACGACGCCGGGCGGTGCCACCGGTTTGATCGGGCGGCGACCGTTTGCGCAGGTCGGATTAGGTTTGCCTAAGTGACGCAGGGCACCGTCCGCCCGGACCGCGGTCGCTTGTCAGGCTCTCGGGAATTACGCAACAATGGCGTTGTGAAAAACGTCGGCGAGGCTCGGGAGACCCCTACGGGGACCCCTCAGGAGGAGCTCGCGGCCGGGATGCGCTCGGATCGTTCCACGCGCAACCGGGTCGCGCGGTCCATCCTGGACCACGGCCCGTCGACCGTCGCCGAGCTGGCCGGCCGGCTCGGGCTCACCCAAGCGGCCGTGCGGCGCCATCTGGATGCCCTGGTCGCCGACGACGTGGTGGAGGCGCGCGAGCAGCGGGTGTACGGGGCGCGGACACGCGGCCGGCCCGCCAAGGTCTTCGCGCTCACCGACTGCGGCCGGGACGCCTTCGACCAGTCGTACGACGCGCTCGCCGCGGACGCGCTGCGCTGGATCGCCGAGCGGGAAGGCGGGCAGAAGGCCGTCGCCGCCTTCGCCCGGGCCCGGATCGCCGCGCAGGCGAGCGCGTACCGCAAGGCGATCGAGGGTGTCAGCCCCGACAAGCGGGCCGAAGCGCTGGCCAAGGCGCTGAGCAGGGACGGGTACGCTGCTACGGCGCGCAGCGCGCCCCTCCCGCACAAGGGTGAGCAGCTCTGCCAGCACCACTGCCCGGTGGCGCATGTCGCGGAACAGTTCCCGCAGCTGTGCGAGGCGGAGACGGAGATCTTCGCCGAGCTGCTGGGTACCCACGTCCAGCGGCTGGCGACCATCGCCCACGGCGACGGCGTATGTACGACGTTCATCCCCCAGATTTCCACTGACGCATCTGCAAGCACGGCCGGGAGGAACCCCGCATGACTCTCCCCACGGAGACTGCTCACCCCGAACTCGAGGGCCTGGGCAAGTACGAATACGGCTGGGCCGACTCCGACGCGGCCGGTGCCTCCGCCAGGCGCGGCCTGAACGAGGAGGTCGTCAAGGACATCTCCGGGAAGAAGTCCGAGCCGGAGTGGATGACCAAGCTCCGCCTCAAGGGTCTTCGGCTCTTCGAGAAGAAGCCCATGCCGAACTGGGGCTCGGACCTGTCGGGGATCGACTTCGACAACATCAAGTACTTCGTGCGCTCCACGGAGAAGCAGGCGGAGTCCTGGGAGGACCTTCCCGAGGACATCAAGAACACCTACGACAAGCTCGGCATCCCCGAGGCGGAGAAGCAGCGCCTCGTCGCCGGTGTCGCGGCCCAGTACGAGTCGGAGGTCGTCTACCACCAGATCCGCGAGGACCTGGAGGAGCAGGGCGTCATCTTCCTGGACACCGACACCGCGCTGAAGGAGCACCCGGAGCTCTTCAAGGAGTACTTCGGCACGGTCATCCCGGCCGGTGACAACAAGTTCGCCGCGCTGAACACCGCCGTGTGGTCGGGCGGCTCCTTCATCTACGTCCCGCCGGGCGTCCACGTGGAGATCCCGCTCCAGGCCTACTTCCGGATCAACACCGAGAACATGGGCCAGTTCGAGCGGACCCTGATCATCGTCGACGAGGGTGCCTACGTGCACTACGTCGAGGGCTGCACCGCGCCGATCTACAAGTCGGACTCGCTGCACTCCGCGGTCGTCGAGATCATCGTCAAGAAGAACGCCCGCTGCCGCTACACGACCATCCAGAACTGGTCGAACAACGTCTACAACCTGGTCACCAAGCGCGCCGTGGCCTACGAGGGCGCGACCATGGAGTGGATCGACGGCAACATCGGCTCCAAGGTGACGATGAAGTACCCGGCCGTCTACCTGATGGGCGAGCACGCCAAGGGCGAGACGCTGTCCATCGCCTTCGCCGGCGAGGGCCAGCACCAGGACGCGGGCGCCAAGATGGTCCACATGGCGCCGAACACGTCGTCCAACATCGTCTCGAAGTCCGTGGCGCGCGGCGGCGGCCGTACGTCCTACCGCGGCCTGATCGAGATCGGCGAGGGCGCCGCCGGCTCGAAGTCGAACGTGCTGTGCGACGCGCTGCTGGTCGACACCATCTCCCGGTCGGACACCTACCCCTACGTCGACGTCCGCGAGGACGACGTGTCCATGGGCCACGAGGCCACGGTCTCCAAGGTCTCCGAGGACCAGCTCTTCTACCTGATGAGCCGCGGCCTGAGCGAGGACGAGGCCATGGCGATGATCGTGCGCGGCTTCGTCGAGCCGATCGCCAAGGAGCTGCCCATGGAGTACGCGCTGGAACTCAACCGGCTGATCGAGCTGCAGATGGAGGGCGCGGTCGGCTGACCGCCGCCGCAGGACCCCCGTCAAGCCCTTACGCAACGGAAAGCGAGCATTACGACAGCCATGGCTGAGGCCCAGAACATCCCCGTGGGTTCCACCACCGCGGGCTCGATCGCGGTCGCCGCCGAGTCGACCGTCGCCACGCGCATGAGCGCGCCGCCCTCCTTCGACGTGGCGGACTTCCCGGTCCCGCACGGCCGCGAGGAGGAGTGGCGGTTCACCCCGCTGGAGCGGCTGCGCGGCCTGCACGACGGCACCGCCACCGCCACCGGCACCGGAGTGAAGGTGGACGTCCAGGCCCCCGAGGGCGTCACCGTCGAGACCGTCGGCCGCGACGACGCCCGGGTCGGCCGGGCCGGCACGCCGGTGGACCGCGTCGCCGCCCAGGCCTACTCCTCCTTCGAGCAGGCCTCGGTCGTGACCGTCCCCAAGGAGACCGTCCTCACCGAGCCGATCCGCGTCGCCGTGCACGGCGAGGGCGGGGTCGCCTACGGTCACCAGGTCATCGAGCTCGGGGCCTTCGCCGAGGCCGTCGTCGTCATCGACCACACCGGTGACGCGGTGCTCGCCGCCAACGTCGACTACGTCCTGGGCGACGGCGCCAAGCTGACCGTCGTCTCCGTCCAGGACTGGGACGACAAGGCCGTCCACGTCGCCCAGCACAACGCGCTGGTCGGCCGGGACGCCTCCTTCAAGTCGGTCGTCGTCACCTTCGGCGGTGACGTGGTCCGCCTGCACCCGCGCGTGACCTACGCCGGCACCGGCGGCGAGGCCGAGCTGTACGGCCTGTACTTCACCGACGCCGGGCAGCACCAGGAGCACCGCCTGCTGGTCACCCACAACACCCCGCACTGCAAGTCCAACGTCGCCTACAAGGGCGCGCTCCAGGGCGACGACGCACACGCCGTGTGGATCGGTGACGTGCTCATCGAGGCCAAGGCCGAGGGCACGGACACCTACGAGATGAACCGCAACCTGGTGCTGACCGACGGCGCCCGGGTCGACTCCGTGCCGAACCTGGAGATCGAGACCGGCGAGATCGTCGGCGCCGGACACGCCTCCGCCACCGGCCGCTTCGACGACGAGCAGCTGTTCTACCTGATGGCCCGCGGCATCCCGGAGCACGAGGCCCGCCGCCTGGTGGTCCGCGGCTTCTTCGCCGAACTGGTCCAGCAGATCGGTGTCACGGACATCGAGGAGCGCCTGCTCGCCAAGATCGAGGAAGAGCTGGAGGCGTCGGTCGGATGAGCGCCGCCTTCGTACGCGTCTGCGGGCTGAGCGAGCTGGAGGACGACACACCCAAGCGGGTGGAGATCGACGGCACGCCGATCTCGGTCGTCAGGACCGAGGGCGAGGTGTTCGCCATCCACGACATCTGCTCGCACGCGAACGTCTCGCTCGCCGAGGGCGAGGTCGACGACTGCCACATCGAGTGCTGGCTGCACGGCTCGCGCTTCGACCTCCGCTCGGGCAAGCCGGACGCCCTGCCCGCGACGCGCCCCGTCCCCGTATACCCCGTCAAGATCGAAGGGGACGACGTTCTCGTCTCCCTCACCCAGGAGTCCTGAGGCACCCATGGCAACGCTTGAAATCCGAGACCTGCACGTCACCGTCGAGGCCGACAACGCCACGAAGGAGATCCTCAAGGGCGTCGACCTGACCGTGAAGCAGGGCGAGACGCACGCCATCATGGGCCCCAACGGCTCCGGCAAGTCGACCCTCGCCTACTCGCTCGCGGGTCACCCGAAGTACACGATCACCGGCGGCACCGTGCTGCTCGACGGCGAGGACGTCCTGGAGATGTCCGTCGACGAGCGCGCCCGCGCGGGCCTGTTCCTGGCGATGCAGTACCCGGTCGAGGTTCCCGGCGTCTCCGTCTCCAACTTCCTGCGCACCTCCGCCACCGCGATCCGCGGCGAGGCCCCCAAGCTGCGCACCTGGGTGAAGGAGGTCAAGGAGACCATGGAGCGGCTCCACATGGACCCCTCCTTCGCCGAGCGCAACGTCAACGAGGGCTTCTCCGGCGGTGAGAAGAAGCGCCACGAGATCCTCCAGCTCGAGCTGCTCAAGCCGAAGATCGCGGTCCTCGACGAGACGGACTCCGGCCTGGACGTCGACGCCCTGCGGATCGTCTCCGAGGGCGTGAACCGCGTCCGCGAGACCGGCGAGGTCGGCACGCTGCTGATCACGCACTACACGCGCATCCTGCGCTACATCAAGCCCGACCACGTCCACGTGTTCGCCGGCGGCCGCATCGTCGAGTCCGGCGGCCCCGAGCTCGCGGACAAGCTGGAGAGCGAGGGCTACGAGGCTTACACGAAGGGTGGCGCATCCGAGTGACACAGCTGCCGGGCCTCCTCGACACCGAGGCGATCCGTAAGGACTTCCCCGTCCTGGACCGACTGGTCCACGACGACAGGAAGCTCGTGTACCTGGACAACGCGGCGACCTCGCAGAAGCCGCGCCAGGTGCTGGACGCCCTGAGCGAGTACTACGAGCGCTACAACGCCAATGTCCACCGCGGTGTGCACGTGCTCGCCGAGGAGGCCACGGCGCTGTACGAGGGCGCGCGCGACAAGGTCGCCACGTTCATCAACGCGCCGAGCCGCGACGAGGTCGTCTTCACCAAGAACGCCTCCGAGTCGCTCAACCTCGTGGCGAACATGCTCGGCTGGGCCGACGAGCCCTACCGGGTGGACTCCGACACCGAGATCGTCATCACGGAGATGGAGCACCACTCCAACATCGTCCCCTGGCAGCTGCTGGCGCAGCGCACGGGCGCGAAGCTGAAGTGGTTCGGCCTCACCGACGACGGCCGTCTGGACCTGTCCAACATCGACGAGATCATCACGGAGAAGACGAAGATCGTCTCCTTCGTGCTGGTGTCCAACATCCTCGGCACCGTCAACCCGGTCGAGGCGATAGTGCGCCGCGCCCAGGAGGTCGGGGCGCTGGTCTGCGTCGACGCCTCGCAGGCCGCCCCGCACATGCCGCTGGACGTGCAGGCCCTCCAGGCCGACTTCGTGGCTTTCACCGGCCACAAGATGTGCGGCCCGACGGGCATCGGCGTGCTGTGGGGCCGCCAGGAGCTCCTGGAGGACCTCCCGCCCTTCCTGGGCGGCGGCGAGATGATCGAGACCGTGTCGATGCACTCCTCGACGTACGCCCCCGCCCCGCACAAGTTCGAGGCGGGCACCCCGCCGATCGCGCAGGCGGTCGGTCTGGGCGCGGCGATCGACTACCTCAACGCCATCGGCATGGACAAGATCCTCGCCCATGAGCACGCGCTCACCGAGTACGCGGTGAAGCGCCTGGCTCAGGTCCCGGACCTGAGGATCATCGGCCCGACCACGGCCGAGGACCGAGGAGCCGCGATCTCCTTCACCCTGGGCGACATCCACCCGCACGACGTGGGCCAGGTCCTCGACGAGCAGGGCATCGCGGTCCGGGTCGGCCACCACTGCGCCCGTCCGGTCTGCCTCCGCTACGGAATTCCTGCGACCACGCGAGCGTCGTTCTATCTGTACTCCACGCCGGCCGAGATCGACGCACTGGTCGACGGCCTGGAGCACGTACGGAACTTCTTCGGCTGACGGGACGGGACGAGCGATCGCATGAAGCTGGACTCCATGTACCAGGAGGTCATCCTGGACCACTACAAGAACCCGCACGGGCGTGGTCTTCGGGATGGCGACGCCGAGGTCCACCACGTGAACCCGACGTGCGGCGACGAGATCACCCTTCGCGTGAAGTACGACGGCACGACGATCAAGGACGTCTCGTACGAGGGCCAGGGCTGCTCCATCAGCCAGGCCTCGGCCTCCGTGCTCAACGAGCTCCTCGTCGGCAAGGAGCTCGCCGAGGCGCAGAAGATCCAGGAGACCTTTCTGGAGCTGATGCAGTCCAAGGGCAGGATCGAGCCCGACGACGCGATGGAGGACGTCCTGGAGGACGCGGTCGCGTTCGCCGGGGTGTCCAAGTACCCGGCCCGGGTCAAGTGCGCCCTGCTGAGCTGGATGGCCTGGAAGGACGCGACGGCCCAGGCACTGGACGGCGCCGAAAGGAAGACGGCATGACCGACACCGCAGAACTGAAGCCGGTCTCCGAGGAGGAGCTCCGCGAGGCCCTGATGGACGTCGTCGACCCGGAGCTGGGCATCGACGTCGTCAACCTCGGCCTGATCTACGGCATCCACATCGACGAGTCGAACATCGCGACCGTCGACATGACCCTGACGTCGGCGGCCTGCCCGCTGACGGACGTCATCGAGGACCAGGCCAAGTCCGCCACGGAGGGCCTCGTCAACGAGCTGCGCATCAACTGGGTCTGGATGCCGCCGTGGGGCCCCGACAAGATCACCGACGACGGCCGCGAGCAGCTGCGCGCGCTCGGCTTCAACGTCTGACGGGAATCCAACGTCCGACACCCGGGAACGGCGAGGTCCGCACGGACCTCGCCGTTTTCGTCCCGCCGATATGTACGCCCGTACACAACCCTCGCTAGGCTCCCGCCATGGGATATGTGATGCTCGCGGGCGCCATCACCGCCGAAGTCGCCGCCACGACGGCCATGAAGTACAGCGACGGCTTCAGCAGACTCGGACCGTCCCTGGTCACCCTCGTCGGCTACGTACTGTCCTTCTTCCTGCTGGCCCAGACCCTCAAGAGCGTCTCCATCGGCACGGCCTACGCCATCTGGGCCGGAATCGGGACGGCGGCCGTCGCCGCGCTCGGCCTGGTCCTCTTCGGTGAGGGCCTGAGCACGGCCAAGGTCGCCGGAATCGTGCTGATCATCGGCGGAGTGGTGGTGCTGAACCTGGGCGGAGCCCACTGATGCCCCGCCGCTACGACCCCGAACGCCGGCAGCGGATCATCGACGCGGCGATCCGCGTGGTGGCACGGCAGGGCATCGCCGGACTGAGCCACCGCTCGGTCGCGGCGGAGGCCGACGTCCCGCTGGGCTCCACGACGTACCACTTCGCCACCCTGGACGACCTCCTGGTCGCCGCGCTGCGCCAGGCGGAAGAGGGCTTCGCCAAGGCGGTCGCGACCCGCGGCGGGCTGACCGACCCGCACACGGACCTGGCCACGGACCTCGCCGGCTTGATGGGGGAGTGGCTGGCGGGCGACCGCACCGGCGTCGAGTTGGAGTACGAGCTCTACCTCGCGGCCCTGCGCCGCCCCGCCCTGCGCCCGGTGGCCGCCGAGTGGGCCGAAGACCTGGCCGCCCTCCTGGCCCACCACACCGACCCGCTGACGGCTCGGGCCTTGGTGGCCCTGATGGACGGCATCTGCCTACAGGTACTCCTCACGGACACGCCGTACGACGAGCAGTACGCGCGCGAGATCCTGGCGAGACTGATCCACTGACACGGACCGCCCCCACGCACCCGCACGCGCTACGCGCACCCCCACACACCAGCGCGCGCTGGCGCGGACCCCCGCCCCACGACCGGACGCCCCATAAGCACCCCCGCACAGGCTGCCGCAGGCACCCGACCCACAACCGAACGCCCCACACGCACCCCACCCCCGCGCAGCCCGCCGCAGGCGACCCGCGCGGCCCACCGCACCCCCCCCCCGCGTAGCCGGCCACAGGCGACCCGCGCGCCCACCGCACCCCTCCGCGCCGCCCACCGCACCCCTCCGCGCCGCCCGCCGCAGGCGACCCGCGACCGTCCCCTGAGACGCAGCCCGGACCGGTTCGCCCCCGGCGCCCCCCGCCGGTTAGGTTTCCCCTATGACCGACACGACTGCTCTTCGCACCACCGGCGCCGTGGCCGCCGGTCTCGCCACGATCGCTTCCGACGGCACCGTTCTCGACACCTGGTACCCCGCGCCCGAGCTGACGGACGAGCCCGGCCCGACCGGTACCGAGCGGCTGTCCGCGGAGCGGACCGCCGAACTGCTGGGCGGCGGCGCGACGGCGGCCGTCGGCCCGGACGCCCGCCGCGGCGTCGAGGTCGTCGCGGTCCGCACGGTCATCGCCTCCCTCGACGAGAAGCCGGTCGACGCGCACGACGTCTACCTGCGCCTGCACCTGCTCTCGCACCGCCTGGTCAAGCCGCACGGCCAGAGCCTGGACGGCATCTTCGGCCACCTCGCCAACGTCGCCTGGACCTCCCTCGGCCCGGTCGCCGTCGACGACATCGAGAAGGTGCGGCTGAACGCCCGCGCCGAGGGCCTGCACCTCCAGGTGACCTCCATCGACAAGTTCCCGCGCATGACGGACTACGTCGCCCCCAAGGGCGTGAGGATCGCCGACGCCGACCGGGTCCGCCTCGGCGCGCACCTCGCCGAGGGCACCACCGTGATGCACGAGGGCTTCGTCAACTTCAACGCCGGCACCCTCGGCACCTCCATGGTCGAGGGCCGCATCTCCGCCGGTGTCGTGGTCGGCGACGGCTCGGACATCGGCGGCGGCGCCTCCACCATGGGCACGCTCTCCGGTGGCGGCAACGTGATCATCTCCATCGGTGAGCGCTGCCTCGTCGGCGCCGAGGCGGGCGTGGGCATCGCGCTCGGCGACGAGTGCGTCGTCGAGGCCGGCCTCTACATCACCGCGGGCACCCGCGTGACCATGCCCGACGGTCAGATCGTCAAGGCCCGTGAGCTCTCCGGCGCCTCCAACATCCTCTTCCGCCGCAACTCGGTCACCGGCACGGTCGAGGCCCGCCCGAACAACGCGGTCTGGGGCGGCCTGAACGAGATCCTGCACAGCCACAACTGATCACGGCCATGGCTGATCACGGGCACAATTGATCACCGGGGCGGCCGCACCCCGCGGCCGCCCCGGTGATCGGCGGCCTGGTCGCCGTCACGGCCGTACGGGGACAGGATGGAGATGACGGAACTGGCCCAGCGGACTCGGCGATGCCGAACGCCGGGACGCGGCAGCGGAAGGAGATGCGCCGCCATGCCCCAGTTCATGGATGTCCACCACGGGATGAAGGGCATCTCTGCCGACCAACTGATGCGGGCACACCAGGCCGATCTTGCCATCGAGGACGAAGAAGGCGTCCACTTCGAGAAGGCCTGGGCGGACCCGGAGTCCGGCACGGTCTACTGCCTCTCCGAGGCCCCCTCGGCCGAGGCGATCCAGCGCGTCCACGAGCGCGCCGGTCACCGGCCCGACGAGATCCACCCCGTTCCCCTGACCGTGTGACCGAGGCCCCCGCCCGCGATGAACGAACCAAGCCGCAGGCGGGGGTCCCGTGCGGACGGACGCCCCGTTCACGTCGCTGTGTCGCGACGCAGCGAGTCCGCGAACCTCGCGAGCGCCGTGAAGTCCGGCCCGCGCAGACCCGCCCTCGCGTCCACGTGATGCAGCAGAGCAGGGCCGGGGTGCTCCGCCGTCACGTACGCGGTGTCCGCCGGGGTCTGCTCGTCGTCCACCCAGGCGAAGGGGCGGCCCGCCGCGTACGCCACGATCGCCTCCGTCTTCCAGTGGACGCCGTCGGGCCGGAAGGCGAACAGCCCCTCGCCGAAGTCGACGTACGGCAGTTCGGGCAGGCCGAGGACCGGAGCGAGCCAGCGGTTCGCGGCGTCCATCCAGGTGGTGGCCCAGCACAGGTCGTAGCCCAGCTCCAGCAGCGCCGGGCCGTGCGAGGGGTTCAGCCAGACCCGCAGCACCCGGCCCGGGTGCAGCGCCACCCGGATCGTCGTGTAGCCCTCGGGGCGCCGCTCCGGCTGGGCCGCCCACGGGTTGAGGGGGCCGTCGACGTCGAGGAACAGCAGCGGGCGGCTCACGAGGCCACCTTACGGCTCGGCCACCCCACGGCTCAGCTCCCGGGCGCGGACGCCGACAGGCGCTCGTAGGCATCCCGCAGCGCCTCGACCGTCTCCCGGCCGGCGGGCCGCAGCGGTGCGCGCACCGGGCCCGCGGGCAGCCCGAGCGCGCCGAGCAGCCCCTTGACGGTCACGGTGCCGGGCAGCCCGGAGGCCATCGTCAACTCCACGAGCTCGACGGCCCGTTGCTGCAACCGCGCCGCCAGCGCGGTGTCGCCCGCGTCGAACGCGTCCAGGACGGCCCGCAGTTGGCGCGGTGCCGCGTTCGCGACCGTGCTGACGTATCCGGTGCCGCCGACCGCGTACAGGGCGAGGATGTGCTCGTCGCAGCCGGCGTAGAACGCCAACTCGGTGCGGGCCGGCAGCTTCTGGACGCCGAGGAGGTCGTAGGAGCAGTCCTTGACCGCCACGATCCGGGGGTGTTCGGCCAGCCGGGGATGTCGTACAGCACGACCGGCAGGCCGGAGGCGTCCGCGACCGTGCGGAAGTGTTCCTCCACGGCGTTCTGCGGCGGCCTGCTGTAGTACGGGGTCACCACCAGGACCGCGTCGGCGCCCGCCTTCTCGGCCGCCAGGGCGAGTTCGACGGTGTGCCGGGTGTCGGCCGTGCCGACGCCCGCCACGATCGGGACCCGGTCCCCGAGTGCCTCGCGCACCGCCCGGATCAGCGCCGCCTTCTCGGCGTCCGTCGTGGTCGGCGACTCGCCCGTCGTGCCGCTCAGGACCAGGCCGTCGCAGCCCTCGCGCACCAAGCGGTCGGCGAGCCGCTGGGCACCGTCGAGGTCGAGCGCCTCCGAGTCGGCGGTGAAGGGCGTGATCATGGCGCACAGAGCGCGGCCGAGGGGCGGGGCGGAAGCGGCTGCGGTTGTCATGACGGCAGTGTCGGCGACCACACCGTGAAGCTCCACTTGATTCTTCTACGGAAATCCGCTAAGCGATGCTGCAATATGTGAGGCGGCGCAGCGCAGCGCCGCACAGTGAAGCGCCACGCTCAAGACGGCTCCCCCTCAGGACAGCCCCCGCTCAGGACAGCTCCCCTCAGGACAGCGTCCGCTCAGGACAGCGCCTCTCCGGCGCCCTGTGTCCAAGTCGCCCGTCATGCGTCACCATGGGCATGAGGTCCCCGACGGGCAGTCCATGGGAGGCGTCATGAAGCTCGGCAAGGCACTGGCCACCGGAGTCGCGGAGGAACGGCAGCAGCCGCGGGTCGCCGAGGAGGAGATCGAACGTCCCGAGGAGATCCAGGAGCCGCAGGCCGCCGCGCCCGAAGAGGTCCCGGCCGCCCGATGAGGCTGCGGCTGCCGACGGAACGCCCGACGGAGCCGCCGACCGGTTACAAGATCGCTCATCCGGTGCTGTCCCAGGACGGCACCCGGGCCGGTTTCACCGGAGTGTCGCTCGGCGGCGCGCTGCCGTACGGCGTCGTCGCCGAGGCGGGCTGCGTCTACGGCCGCCGGCACCGCCCGCCCGCCCGGCTGTGCGACTGCGGCTTCCACTGCGTGCACGAACGCACGGCGGCCGAGGCGCTGCTGTGCACGGCCGAGCACCGGTCCGCGGTGCTCCTCGAGGTGTCGGTGCTGGGCGCCTACATCCGCTTCGAGCGCGGCTTCCGCTACGCCCGCCAGCGGGTGCGGACGATGACGGTCGGCCCGTGCGCGTGCGGCGCGCCCGCCGTCGCGCTGGCCGACGCGGGCTGGGGCAGGCCCGGACTGCGGGCCCTGGCCGCCGCGTGCGCGGCCTGCGTACGCGGGCGTGTGTCCGTGACCCCGGCGAGCTTCGCCCGGCTGGCCGGGGACGGGCTGCGGGCCGTGACGGACGGCGCGCTGGGCGGCGCGTCCCTCGGTGCCGACGGCACGGACGGCGTACCCGAGGGACTGACCACGCCCGACGGACCGACCACACCCGAGTGGCTCGGCGCGCCCCAAGAGGTGGGCGTGCCCGAACTCGCCGCGGAGGCGGCCCTGTTGCAGGCGCGGCTCGACTGGTTCCAGACCCAGCTGGCCCGGCTCGGCGAGCGCGGGACCGGCCCGGCGGGCCACGGGTAGCGGGGGCGCCTTTGGGTACCCGGGGTGTTCCGGACCGAGAGGAGGCGGGACACCGTGACCGGGACCATCGAAGCCAGACCTGCGCGCGAGCTGCACCACCCGGTGGGCGACCGCTCCGTGGGCGAGCTCGTGCACCAGGCCACCGAAGACCTCTCCCTGCTGGTACGGCAGGAAGTGGCCCTCGCCAAGGAGGAGCTGACCGCGAAGGGCCGGCGTATGGGGCGCGGCGGCGGGCTGCTGGGCGCCGCGGGCGCCATCGCCTACGTCGGACTGATCGCGCTCGCCGGCACGGCGGTCGCCGCACTCTCTCTGGCGCTGCCCGTGTGGGCCTCGGCGCTCATCGTGACGGGCGCCCTGTTCGCGATCGCGGGTCTGCTGGCCCTGGTCGGCCGCTCCCAGTTGCGGCGAGCCGGACCGCCCGCACCGCAGCGGACGATCGGCAGTGTCAAGGCGGACGTCGAGGAGATCAAGGAAAGGGCGCACCACCGATGACGGACAGGACGCAGGGAACGGGTGGCGCATCGAGGCGGGCCTTCGGCGCCAAGGGCCCCGACGAACTGCGCGCACAGATCGAACAGACCAGGAGCCGGCTCGGCGACACCGTGGAGGAGCTGGCGGCCAGGGCCGATGTGAAGGGCCGGGCCAGGGCGCGCGCCGCGGATCTGCGCGACCGGGCGGGGGCGATGACGGTCGGCCTGCGCAGCACGGCCGCACAGGCCGGGCACCGCGCCCAGGAGAAGGCGACCCTGGTCGGGCACAAGGCGCAGGAACGGGCCGGCGTGGCCGGGCACAGGGCGCAGGACCGGGCCGCCCTGGTGGGGCACCGTACCCAGGAGAGGGCCGCCCAGGTCGGGCACCGGGCGCAGGAGAAGGCCACGTCGATGGGGCACAGGGCCGAGCAGGCGGTCCCCGGACCCGTGACCGACGCCGTCCAGGCCTGCCGGCGCAACCCGCGCCCCCTGATGATCGCGGGCGCGGCCTGCGCGGCCGCGGTGACGGCAGCGCTGCTGGTACGCCGGTACAGGCGCAGGACATGCCAGTAGGGCTTCCTCCCAGGAATGCCGCCGCCCTCCACCGCACCGGTGGAGGGCGGCGGCCTTTCCGGAGCCACTCGGGCCGGACGGGCGGCGCGCACCCGGACAGCCGCACCGAAAACTCAGACCGTCTGGACAAAAAAAGTGTTCGGTGAGACGGTGGACCCATGCTGGACGTGACCGTGATCGAGGACGCCGAGGCGGCGGCCGTCTCCCTGGACCCCGTCCGGGCCCGGCTGCTCGCCGAACTGGCGGCCGGACCCGCGTCGGCCGCCATGCTGGCCGGACAGGTCGGCCTGCCCCGGCAGAAGGTGAACTACCACCTCAAGACGCTGGAGCGGCACGGCCTGGTCGAACTGGCCGGCGAGCGCCGCAAGGGCAACGTCACCGAGCGGCTGATGCGCGCGACCGCCGCGTCGTACGTCATCTCGCCGCTCGCGCTGGCCGCCGTGCAGCCCGACCCGGACCGCTTCCGCGACCAGCTGTCCGCGCGCTGGCTGCTCGCCCTCGGGGCCCGGCTGGTGCGCGACGTCGGGGCGCTGATCACCGGTGCGGCCAAGGCCCGCCGACGGCTGGCCACGTACGCGCTGGACGGCGAGGTGCGCTTCGCCTCGGCCGCCGACCGGGCGGCCTTCGTCCAGGAACTGACGGCGGGCATGAGCGCCCTGATCCGCAAGTACGACGCCCCCGACGCCGAAGCCGGGCGCGACCACCGGATCGTCGTGGCCGTCCACCCGACCCTCAAGGCAACCGAGCAGGACTAGTCAGGAGCCCGCCATGTCCAAGGAATTCGAGATCGCCCGCGAGTTCGAGGTCGACGCCACCCCGGAGCAGGTGTGGGAGGCCGTCACCACCGGCACCGGAGGATATCTGTGGCCGATGGAGCCGCCGGAGCCCCGGGTCGGCGGCAAGGGCCCCTTCGGGTCCACGGTCACCGCGTGGGACCCGCCGCACCGCTACACCAACCGCGTCGAGGACGCCGAGGGCATCTCCGAGCAGACCCTCAACCAGCTCGACTACACCATCGAGCCCCGCGACGAGGGGCGACGGGCCTGGGTGCGGTACGTGCACAGCGGCATCTTCGTCGACGACTGGGACAACCAGTACGACGGCGCCGCCAAGCACAACGACTTCTATCTGCACACCCTGCGGGAGTACCTGGTGCACTTCGCGCCCCGGCCGGCCGCCTTCGCCACGTTCGACGGGCCGGAGGCGTCGAAGGCCGCCGACGCCCTCGCCGTGGTCGGACGGGCGCTCGGTGTCGGCGAGGACGTGGCGGCGGGCACGCGGCTGACCGTCCGGGGGCCGGACACGTTCGAGGCCGTGGTCGACTTCCGCAACCCGTACTTCATCGGACTGCGCACGGACCGGGGTCTCACCCGCGTCTTCGGGCGCAACCACTGGGGGCACCCGGTCGGCATCTCCCTGCACGACTTCACACCGGGCGTCGACATCAAGGAGTGCGAGGCCGCCTGGCAGGACTGGCTGAACGGGGTGTTCAGCCAGTCCTGAGCCCGACGCGCCCCTAGGGGTGTCTCGTCGATCATGCCGGGCTCGCGGTGGCTCCCTGATCCGGCCTGACCGACGAGACACCCCCTACGGACGGAACCGCAGCACCTGCGGGTCGTGGTCGCTGATCTGGTCGTGGAACTCCGAGTTGATGTGCACGCTGTCGTACTCGAAGTCGCAGCCGCGCCGGATCGCCGGGCTGATCAGGATCTGGTCCAGGACCTGCTGGTTGCCCTGGTAGTCGTAGGTGTAACGCTCGCTCTTCGGCAGCGACTTGATCGCCGACCACAGCTCGCCGTCACCCTCGAGGATCTTCGTGGTGCCGGAGAACTCGAAGTCGTTCATGTCGCCGAGCGCGATGACGTTCGCGTTCTTCTGCACGGACAGGATGTCCTTGACGAACGCGTTGACCACGGTCGCCTGGGCGTGGCGCTGGATCTCCGAGCTGCGCACCGGCGGCTGGTACTGCGCGGTCAGACCCTGGTCGCCGCCCTTGGAGTTGAGGTGGTTGGCGATCACGAAGACCGTCTTGCCGCGGAAGACGAACTCGCCGGCCAGCGGCTTGCGGCTGTCGCTCCAGGCCGCGTCGGCCGGGTCGACACGGCCCGGGGAGGCCGTCAGCCGCGCCTTGCCGTGCACCTTGGTCACGCCGACGGCGGTCGTGGAGCCGCCGCCCGGACGGTCCACGAAGGACACCCGCGCCGGGTTGAACAGGAACACCTGGCGGATGTTGCCGCCCGGCTGGCCGCCGTCCTGGTCGTTGACCGGGTCGATTGCGCGCCAGTCGTACGTCGGGCCGCCCGCCGCGACGATCGCGTCGATCAGCTTGTTCACGGTCTGGCTCGCGTCGACCGTGCCGTCGTCGGTGGCGCCGTTGTCGTCCTGGATCTCCTCCAGCGACACGATGTCGGGCGACTGGAGGTTGTTCACGATCGCGGACGCGTGCTGGTCGAACGTGGTGTCCGACGGGTCGAGGTTCTCGACGTTGTAGGTCGCCACCGCCAGCTCGCGGCTCGACTGCTTCCGGGTCGTCTCGCGCTCCAGGCCGCCGCTCCCCAGCGTGCCGAGCTTGCTCGCGACCAGGGTGTAGCCGCCGTACTGGTTGAAGTCCAGCGGGCCGGTGGTGGCGCCCTCCAGGGTGTCGCCGACGTTCGCCGCCGGGAAGTCGGCCGTCGAGCCCAGCGACTGGATCTGCAGCCGGCCGGTGTTCTGGGAGTCGTAGGAGCCGTAGACGGTGCCGCCGCGGGGGCTCGGGTGCTCGTGCGGCTTCACCGTCACCCACAGCTCGCTGTACGGGTCGGTCGCGGTGACCACGCGGGCGTCGGCGACCTGGACGTTCATGCCCTCCAGGGACTCGTAGTAGTCCAGGGCGTACGCCGACGGGTCCAGGGTCAGGCCGTTGACCGAGCCGGCCGCGGCGGTGTCTCCGGTGGGGGCGTACGCGTCCGGCACCGAGTCCTCGTCGACGACGACCGGCGCCGGGACCGCGTTGCCGGTGGAGACCGTGGTGATCACCGGCTTGGTGATCTCCGTGACCGACTGGTTGCCGGAGGACGCGCCTCCCGGGACGTACTCCGAGACCGTGCCGGTGACCGTGACGGAGTCACCCACGGCGACCTTCGGGGTGGAGCCGGTGAAGACGAACACGCCCTCGCTGGTGGCCGGGTCGTCGTCGGGGGTCGGGTCCTGGATCCAGAAGCCTCTGGAGGAGCCGTAGGCGCGAGTGGCCGTGACGATGCCGGGCACGTCCGTGACCTTCTGGCCCGCGAACGGCGATATTCGGGTCGTGCCCTGGATGTCGTGGATGCGCACCGAGTCGGCGTGCGCGGGCGTGGTGAGGACGACGGCCGATGCCGCCGAGCACACGGCGGCGACGGTGAGCGCGGCAAGGCGCGCGGAAGACCTGCTCGGCAAGGGATCCCTCCGGGGACGTACGTGAGCGCCGGGACGAGGGTGGAACGGGGAAGCGTGCCGGGCTCAGGCCCTCTGTGACACGCGTAGAGCCGAGTGAACAGTTGTCCCCCCAACGTCTACGCGCGTCAATCTCCTGCCTGGCGCCCGGAGTTGTCAAGGTTTCGGCCATGTACGGCCGCTGACGGCCAGATGAACCGGGCGGCATCGGTGGAAATCCGTCTAGGCTGAGCGGTTGAGTCGTCAAGGCCCCCAGGCCCGCCCACGTCCAGGCCTCCAGGCCCGCTAGGAGAACCAGCCGATGTCAGACAGGTCCCCGTTGCCGCCGGTGCGGCTGGCTTCCGAACCGGAGCTGGCCCGGGACGCCCTCGCCACCCCGCTGCTCGCGCGCGCCGCCCGGCTCGCCCGCTGGGCCGGACCCGCCACCCGGGTCGACGCCGGCGGCGTGCTCGTCGAGGAGCAACTGCCCGAGGCGGCCGGGGTGCTGGGGCTGCACGGGGACGACGCCGCGGCCCTGGCGAGCGAGGCCTGGCGGATCGCCGTCGACACCGGGCTCGTGGAGATCACCGACGAGGAGGAGGGCACCGTCGCCGCCGGCGCCGAGCTGCGCCTGCTCACCGGCGGCTCGCCGCAGGACGTTCTCGAGGTGTGGCTGACCGCCCTGGAGGCCGTGGTGGCCGACGCGAGCGTGCCCGACCTGGAGGGCCTGATCGACGCGATGGACGAGGGCGGCGCCGTCGACCTCTCCGCGCTCGGCTGGGACCCCGAGGCCGAGGCCGAGTTCCTGGACGGCGTGCTCGCCAACCTCTACCTGCTCACCGCCGGCGAGGACGGCCCCGCCGGCGGCCCGGTGCCGCTGCCCGCGCTGGCCGCCTCCGTGATCGTGCCCGGCGACATCGCCGAGCCCACCAACGACATGCTGGAACAGGTCTCCGACGCCATGATGCGGCTGGACGACCAGTTCCGGCTGCTGGAGCCGGCCGGAATCGTGGAGTACCGGCCGGTGGACGAGGGGCTCCTGGCGGACGCCGAGCACACCGAGGACCCCGCCGCCGATCCGGCGGCCGCCGAGGACGACGTGGACGTCACCCGCTACGGCATGGTGCGGCTCACCCCCCTCGGACTGTACGGAGTGCGGGCCCGGCTGCTGGACGCCGGCCACGACGCCCCGGCGGTCGGCGACCTCGCGGACAAGGGGGCGGACACGCTGCTCGACGGCACCGCCGGCTACCCGCCCGCCGCCACCCACGCCGAGACCGAGCAGTGGCTGGCGCGACGCGAACCCCTCGACGCGGCACGCGAGTTGCTCGCCGCGGCGCGCGGCGCGGACGCCGGGGCCCCGCTGCGGCGGCTGCGCTGCCAGCAGGCGCTGTCCCTGGTGGGCGCCGTGGCCGAACCGGCGCTGCGCGAGGTGCTCGACGACCCCGAGCTGGGCGGGCTGGCCCGGGTCTGGCTGTCCGAGCGGGGCCTGCCCGACGTGCCGCCGCCGTCCCAGGACATGGTCTTCTGGCTGACCATCGACACCGTGGCCGCGCAACTGGCGGCCGAGGGCAACTCCGACGAGCTGCACGCCCTCGTGCAGGGCCTCGCCGAGCAGCACAGCGGGTTCTTCGCGGCGGCCTGGCGGGTGGACCACCCGCGGACGGCGGACGTGCTGGAGGCGATGGGGCGGCTGCACCCGGACAAGAAGATCGCCAAGGAGGCCCGCAAGGCGGCCTTCAAGGCACGGTCGGCGCACGAGAGCTGATCGCTGCCGCCGGGTCAGAGCCGGGGCGTCTCCGCCGGCGGCCCGGCGGTCCCTTGTCCGGTGACTTGGCCGTCCCGCGTCCGGTGACTTGGCCGTCCGGTGTCCGGTGACTTGGGTCTTCCATGGGCTCGCGCATACGGATTCATGAAACAGAGTCCGATGAAGTCGACCGGTGTTCAGCCGTCGTTCAGGCACGGGCGGGACGGTTGCGCCGAACCGAGGCCCGCCACCCTCCACGGCAGCTTCCACCGTCTCAGGAGACACCATGTCGCTCACCCGCAGGGACTTCGCCAGAAAATCCGCGATCACCGGTGCCGGGGTCGCCCTGGCGGGCAGCGTCGGCGCGCTCGCCACCGCGCCGAACGCCCTCGCCGCCACGGACATCGACAGCGACGAGGCGGAGTCGGCGCGCGGTGGCCACCACGGCGTCGGCTACGGCCCGCTGATCGCCGACCCGAACGGCATCCTCGCGCTGCCCGCCGGCTTCTCGTACGAGATCATCACCTACAGCGGCAGGACCAAGCTGGAGTCCGGCGAGTTCACACCGTCCAACCACGACGGCACCGCCACCTTCGAGGGCCCCCGCGGCACCGTCCTGCTGGTCAACAACCACGAGCTCGCCGGCGCCCGCGCCCAGTGGCCGCACCCGGTGCCGCTCACCGAGGGCCTGGTCTACGACCCGGCGGCGGCCGGCGGCTGCACCGTCGTCGAGGTCCGCCGCGGCGGCGGGGTCGCCGAGTGGGTCGGCATCGCCGGCACCGCCACCAACTGCGCGGGCGGCAGCACCCCCTGGGGCACTTGGCTGACCTGCGAGGAGACCGAGGACAAGGCCGGCAAGAACGGCTTCACCAAGGACCACGGCTACGTCTTCGAGGTCGACCCGGAGGACCACCGGGCCAACCGAGACCCCAAGCCGATCAAGGCCCTAGGCCGCTACGCCCACGAGGCCGTCGTCATCGACCCCAAGCGCGGGCACGCGTACCTCACCGAGGACGCCTCCGGCCCCAACGGCCTGCTCTACCGCTGGACCCCGCCGGAGGGCTTCCGCCACGGCCGCGGCAGGCTGCGCACCCTCGCCGACGACGCGGGCGTCCTCCAGGCGTTCAAGTGCTTCGACTCCGGCGGCAAGTTCGTGGACGACCTGTCCCGCGCCACGAAGATCGGCACGGTCTACGGCGTCGACTGGGTGGACGTCCCCGACCGGGACGCGAAGACGGTGTCCGTGCGCAAGCAGTTCGGCACCGGAGAGATCACCCGCGCCCGCAAGCTGGAGGGCATGTGGTGGGGTGACGGCGGCGCCTACATCGTCTCCTCCTTCGCCCGCGAGGAGAGCCCCGTCCAGCACGACGGCCAGGTCTGGTTCTACGACCCCAAGCGCCGCACCCTCACCCTGAAGGTGCTGCTCGGCGTCAACCCCGACCCGGCGAAGGACGGTGCCTTCGACGGACCGGACAACATCACCGTCTCCCCCTACGGCGGCCTCGTCATCGCCGAGGACGGCGAGGGCGTCCAGCACCTGTTCGGCGCCACCGAGAGCGGCCGCACCTACCCCATCGCCCGCAACGAGCTCAACATCGGCACCGAGGAGGAGCCGGAGTACAGCGAGTTCACCGGCGTCACCTTCTCGCCCGACGGCAGGACCCTGTTCGCCAACATCCAGACCCCCGGCATCATGCTCGCCATCACCGGTCCGTGGAAGCGGCAGAAGCGCGGCTGAACCCCTTCCGAACGACCGGGAATTAATTCGCTCGCCCGTCCCGCGGCTCCCCTCCTAGAGTGATGCACGTCCAGGTGCGACAGGCAGGACCTACTTCCACTCTTAATGGGGAGGCCGCGGGTTCGAATCCCGCCACCGGCTCGACATGCCGGTGTAGCTCAGTGGCAGAGCACCGACCGTCGGTTCAGCCGCCCTCGATCTCTGGACACCGAAAACCTCATGCACCTCCCGGTGCGCGGGCGACGGCTACTTCCCTTTCAAGGAATGAAAAACAGCCGCCGCCGACCTGACCTCGGGAGGCGCAGCTCACGGTGGGTGCCCGGTGCGCAGGCAACGGTTACTTCCTTGGATCGGACGGTTGCGGGTTCGAGTCCCGTCATCGACTTCGGGTCGATGTAGCTCAATCGGCAGAGCATCTGACACAAAGTCCGTCGCCGACCCCTGAACTCGGGCATCCTCCTTCTGCTGCGCCTCCCTCCGAAACACGACGTCTTACGTCGCCGACGAATTCGGGGGAATTCAGCATGGCGCGATTCAACTCCAAGGCTTCCAAGGGACAGCCCACCTCGCGGGTCACCTCCACGGGGCGCGTGCTGCGCACGTACGAGGGCGGCCGGGGCCAGGAGCGTGACGCACGCTCGGAGCTGTTTCTGCTCGCGATCTCGAACATGGTCTCCCAGCAGACCTTCTACGAGTCCGGCGCCGACCGCGACGACCGGTTCGCGAAGCTCGTGCGCGAGCTCGCCGTCGCCGACCCGTCGTGGACGGCCGGCCTGCTCGGCTGGCTGCGAGGCGAGGGCAACATGCGGACGGCCTCGATCGTGGGCGCCGCCGAGTACGTCCACGCACGGCTGGCGGCGGGCGCGACCGGCGGCCCGTCGAACCGGCAGGTCGTGGACAGTGTGCTCCAGCGCCCGGACGAGCCCGGCGAGCTGCTCGCCTACTGGACGTCCGTCTACGGCCGTGCCGTGCCCAAGCCGGTCAAGCGCGGGATCGCCGACGCTGTACGGCGGCTGTACCACTGCACGTCGCTGCTGAAGTACGACACCGCGTCCAAGGGCTACCGCTTCGGCGACATCCTTAACCTGGTGCACGCCTCGCCGGACCCGGACAAGCCGTGGCAGGGCGAGCTGTTCCGGTACGCCCTCGACCGGCGCCACCACCCGGACACCGCAGTGCCGCCCGAGTCCGTCCCGGTACTGGCCGCCCGCCGCGAGCTGATGGCGCTGCCCGTCGAGCAGCGCCGGGCGGTCATCACCGAGCCCGGCGGCGCCGAGCGGCTGGCGGCGGCCGGGATCACTTGGGAGGCGCTGGCCGGCTGGATCCAGGGCCCGATGGACAAGGCGGCCTGGGAGGCCGTGATCCCGTCCATGGGCGCGATGGCATTGCTGCGCAACCTGCGGAACTTCGACGAGGCCGGTGTCTCGGACGAGGTCGCGGCCCAGGTCGCGGCGAAGATCAGCGACCCGGCCGAGGTCGCGCGCTCGCGGCAGTTCCCCTTCCGGTACCTCGCCGCGTACCAGCACGCGCCCTCGCTGCGCTGGTCGTACCCGCTGGAGCAGGCGCTTCGCTACTCGCTCGCCAACGTGCCGGCGCTGCCGGGCCGGACGCTCGTGCTGGTCGACCGCTCGGGATCGATGTTCTGGTCGCAGGTGTCCGAGCGCTCGCAGCTCAACCGGGCCGACGCGGCGGCGATCTTCGGCACCGCGCTCGCGCTGCGGGCGGCGAAGGCCGACCTCGTCGAGTTCGGTTCAACCAGCAACCAGGTCCCGTTCCGCAAGGGCGAGTCGGTGCTGAAGATCCTGGACCGCTTCGGCAACCTGGGCGGCACCGACACGACCGAGGCGGTGCGCCGGCACTACCGGAAGCACGACCGGGTGCTGATCGTCACCGACGAGCAGTACGCCCCGAACCGCCACGGCGACCCGACGGTCCAGATTCCGGCGCACGTCCCGGTCTATACCTGGAACCTCGAGGGCTACCGGGCGGGCCACGGCCCGTCGGGCACGGGCAACCGGCACACGTTCGGTGGGCTCTCGGACTCGGCTTTCCGGATGGTTACGCTGCTGGAGGCGGCACGGGACGCCGACTGGCCGTGGGCGGCGTGACGGCCCGGCACCGGGTCATCGCGGCAGCGCGCCGGTGACCGCGAGGCCGTCCATGTAGTCGCGGACGTGGACGAGCAGGCCGTCGCGGACCCGCATCACCAACAGGCCGGGGACCTCGAAGGGTGCACCGGTCGTGGTCACGGTCCCGGTGACGGTCTGCTCGACGGTGATCACCTCCGGGTCCGTGGACTCGTGCACCGCCAGCTCGTGGACCGCCTCCGGCCGCGCCGGGCTCGCACCCCACAGCGCCCGGTAGCCCGCGCGCACCTCTTCGCGCCCCTCGTAGCGCGCGGGAAGGCCGGGGAAGCGGAACGGGAACTCGTGCACCGCGTCCGGCGCGTAGAGGTCGGCGAGGTCGTCGGCGGACTTGTCGAGGATCGCGCGGCGGTAGCGGGCCAGTACGCCGCGTGGGCCGGGGCCGGTCGGGGGAGCGGTGGACATGGGCGGGCTCCGTTCGGCAGAGGACCGGGGACAGTGGCCGGAGACATGACCAGAGGCTTAACCGGAGACTGTCTCCGGTTGATACCGGATAACATACGGAGATGGCCTCCGGTTCGCAAGGAGTAGCGGGATGACGCGGGTCCGGCCCATGCGCGCGGACGCTCGGCGCAACTACGAGCGGTTGCTGAAGGTGGCGGCGGAAGCCTTCGCCGAGCAGGGGGAGAACGCGTCGCTCGACGACATCGCCAAGCGTGCCGGGGTCGGCTCGGGCACGCTGTACCGGCACTTCCCGAACCGCCGGGCGCTGCTGGAGGCCGCGTACGCCGACCGGATGCAGGCCCTTGCCGCGCGGGCCGACGAGCTGTCCGAACGCCTGCCGCCGGGCGAGGCGCTGGTGGAGTGGCTGAACGAGCTCTGCGTCGGGACGATCCAGGTGCGCGGGCTGAAGGCGCTGCTGGGTTCGGCCGTCACGGAGGGCGGCTCGGCCGCGCTCACGGCCTGCGGGAAGTCGATCAAGAGTGCCGCGGCCCGGCTGGTGGAGGCGGCGCAGCGGGAGGGGGCCCTGCGGGCCGATGTCGAGCCGGTCGACGTCCTGCGGCTGGCGCACGGCGTGGTGTCGGCGTCGGAGCTGGCGGACGGGCAGGGCCGGCACATCCGCCGGTATCTGTCCCTGCTGGTCGATGGGCTGCGGGCGTAGTCGCCGGCCCGGGGCCTGGCCGGGCGGGCGCCCCGCGGGTGAGGGCGCCCCGGCCGTCGTACGGGCAGCGCCTACAGCGCCTGTGCCGCCGGCTTCACCATGTTCCGTACGGTGCGGGCCTTGACGAAGTCGCCCATGGCCGTCATCTCCCACTCGCCGGAGAACTGGCGGATCAGCTTGGCCATCATCACGCCGGTCTGCGCCTCGGCATGGGTGAGGTCGAAGCGCACCAGCTCCTCGCCGGTGGTGGCGTCCAGGAGGCGGCAGTAGGCCTTGGCGACGTCGGTGAACTTCTGGCCGGAGAAGGAGTTGACCGTGAAGACCAGGCCGGTGACCTCCTGCGGAAGGCGTCCGAGGTCGACCGTGATCACCTCGTCGTCGCCGGCGCCCTCGCCCGTGAGGTTGTCGCCGGAGTGCTTGACCGCGCCGTTCAGGATGGCCAGCTTGCCGAAGTAGCAGCTGTCGATGTGATTGCGCTGCGGCCCGTAGGCGATGACGGAGGCGTCCAGGTCGATGTCCGCGCCGCGGAACGCGGGTTCCCAGCCGAGGCCCATCTGCACCCGGGACAGCAGCGGGCGGCCGCCCTTGACCAGGGACACGGTCTGGTTCTTCTGCAGGCTGACCCGGCCCTTGTCGAGGTTGACCTTCCCGGTGCCGGGCGCGGGCGCGGCGGCGGCCGGCGGGGCCGCGGGAGCGGGCGGGGCCTGCGGAGTGACCTGGGGCTGCATGGCGGGCGGCGGCGGGGCCACGGGCTGCGGCGGCGTGCCCGGGTGCGGCGGAACGACCGGCTGGGCCGGCGCGACCGGCTGCTGCGGGGCCGCCGGCGCCGGTGCCGGTTCCTCCACCGTCACGCCGAAGTCGGTCGCGATGCCCGCGAGCCCGTCGGCGTACCCCTGGCCGACGGCCCTCGCCTTCCACTGGCCGTTGCGCAGGTAGATCTCGACGACCACCAGCGCCGTCTCGGTGCCGAGCCGCGGGGGCGTGAACGTGGCCAGGACGCTGTTGTCGTCCGCGTTGCGGATGGTGGCCGTCGGTTCGATGCCCTGGAAGGTCTGGCCCGCGGCGTCCGGGCTCGCGGTGACGACGATCTTCTCGATGCCGGGCGGTACGGCCGCGGTGTCGACCGTGATCGCGTCGGGCGCGGTGCCGCCGCCCGAACGGTAGGTCACGCCCGGGCCGACGGGTTGGTTGTAGAAGATGAAGTCGTCGTCGGAGCGCACCTTGCCGTCGGCGGTGAGCAGCAGGCCCGAGACGTCCAGTCGCACCGGAGCGGCCACGTCCACCGAGACGCGGGCGGCGGCGAGAGGAATGTTCGAGCCGGGGGTCATAGCTGTCATGTGGGGGGTAACGAACGAGGGCGCTTTACCGTTCCCTTACCTGGCGCCCCGGCCCGGCGAACGGGTGACGCGCCCCGCCCCCGCCCTCGGAACGGGCGGCGCGCCCCCCTCGCGGCGCCGCCCTACGGCACCACCACGATCTTCCGTCCCACCCCCGCCGCGAACTGCTCCAGTGCCTCGGGGTAGCGCTCCAGCGGGATCCGGTCGCTGATGAAGACCTCCGGGTCCAGCACCCCGTTCGCGAACAGCTCCGCCGCCCGCTCGAAGCTGTGCAGCACGGCCATGGAGCCGGTGATCGTGATCTCCTGGTTGTAGATGCGGTACGGGTCGATCGTCACCCGTGTGGCGTAGTCGGCCACGCCGAACTGGAGGAACGTGCCGGCCTTCGCCACCCGGTCCAGGCCGTCCTGGATGGCCGCCGCGTTGCCGGTCGCGTCGATCACCAGGTCCCAGCCCTGGGGGCGGTCCAGTTCGTCCGCGCTCGCCGCCGACGCCGACACGCCCAGCCGCCGGGCCGTCTGAAGCCGGGCGGGGTTCAGGTCCACGACGTCCACGCTCGCCGCGCCCGTCCGCTTGGCCAGCTCCAGCATCATCAGGCCCATGGTTCCGGAGCCGTAGATCAGCACATGGGCGCCGAGCCGCGACTGGAGCACGTCGTAGCCGCGCACCGCGCACGACAGCGGCTCCACCAGCGCCGCGTCCTCGGTGCGGACGTGCTCCGGCAGTTTGACGCAGTTGGCCACGGGTGCCACCGCGTACCGGGCCGCGCCCCCCGCCGTCGTCACGCCGATCGCCGCCCACCGCTCGCACAGGTTGTTGTGGCCGGCGCGGCAGTACCGGCACTCGTAGCAGTACAGGGACGGGTCCACCGCCACCCGGTCGCCGGCCGAGACCTCCGTGACCTGGGCGCCGACGCCGACCACCTCGCCGGCGAACTCGTGGCCCGGCACGATCGGCAGCTTGGGCGCGAACTCGCCCTGGAGGATGTGCAGGTCCGTCCCGCACAGGCCGCAGGCGGCGACCTCCACGACGACCTCGCGCGGACCGGGCGTCGGGTCCGGGACGTCGGTGACGACGGCGCGGCCCACGGACTCGATGACGGCGGCCTTCATTTCACGGCTCCCAACGACAGGCCCTGGACCAGTTTGTCCTGGGCGGCGAACCCCGCGGCGAGCACCGGCAGGGAGATGACGAGCGACGCGGCGCACACCTTGGCCAGGAACAGGCCCTGGCTGGTGATGAAGCCGGTCAGGAAGACGGGGGCGGTCTCGGCCACCACGCCGGTCAGGACCCGGGCGAACAGCAGCTCGTTCCAGCTGAAGATGAAGCAGATCAGGGCCGTCGCGGCGATGCCGGGGAGGGCGATGGGGGCGACCACCCGGGCCAGGATCGTGGGCAGGCGGGCGCCGTCGACGCGGGCCGCCTCGATGACCGCGACCGGCACCTCGGCGAGGAAGGACTGCATCATCCACACCGCGATCGGCAGGTTCATGGAGGTGTAGAGGACGACCAGCAGCCAGATGTTGTCGAGCATCCCGGCGTTCTTGGCGAACAGGTAGATGGGCAGCAGGCCCGCCACCACCGGCAGCATCTTCGTGGACAGGAAGAAGAACAGGACGTCCGTCCACTTCCTCACCGGGCGGATGGAGAGCGCGTAGGCCGCCGGCAGGGCCAGCAGGAGCACGAACAGGGTCGAGGCCACCGACGCCGTGACCGAGTTGATCAGCGCCGGCCAGGGGTCCGCGCCGCCGCCGGCGCCGAAGAACTCGCGGTAGCTGTCCAGGGTCAGTGAGGCACCGAAGGAGGGCGGGTTCGTGGCGGCGTCCGCCTCGGAGTGCAAGGAGGTCAGCGCCATCCAGGCGATGGGCAGGAAGAACAGCAGCCCGACCAGCCAGGCGACCAGACCGAGCCCCGCTCCGCCGCGTCGGCGCGGACGGACGGCCGCCGGCTGTGTTGTGATCGTGCTCATGCGCGGGACACCTCCTCGCGGAACAGGGACGACACCACGCGCAGCGCGAAGGTCGCGATGACGATCGAGCCGATGACCACCAGGACGCCGGCGGCCGAGGCGAGGCCGTTCTCGTGGGCCTGGTAGAAGCTCTGGTAGACGGTGTAGGGGAGGTTGGCGGTGCCCAGGCCGCCGGACGTGATCGTGAAGACGGCGTCGAAGTTCTGGACGATGTAGATAGAGCCCAGCAGCGCGCCGAGTTCGAGGTAGCGGCGCAGGTGCGGGAGCGTCAGATGGCGGAAGACCTGCCAGTCGTTCGCGCCGTCCACCCGCGCGGCCTCCAGTTGCTCGTTGTCGCGGCTCTGCAGGCCGGCCAGCAGGATCAGCATCATGAACGGCGTCCACTGCCACACCAGCGAGGCCTCGACCGCGAGCAGCGGAGTGTTGGAGATCCAGTCCGGCTGGGGGCCGCCCACGTAGTGCAGCAACCCGTTGAACAGGCCGTATTCAGGGTTGTAGAGCACATGCTTCCAGAGCAGTGCGGCGGCCACCGGCACGATCAGGAACGGAGCGATCATCAGGGTGCGGACCACGCCGCGACCGGGGAACCTGCGGTTGAGCAGCAGTGCGATGGCCAGGCCCAGGACCAGGCTGGCCAGGACCACGGTGACCGTCAGCAGGACCGTCGTCCACACCGAGTGGCGCAGGTCCGGGTCGGTCAGGACCTGGCGGTAGTTGTCGACGCCGGTGAAGTGACGGTCCTTCGGATACAGGGCGTTCCAGTCGAAGAACGAGATCACCAGGGTGGCCACGAACGGCAGCTGGGTCACCACGATCATGAAGACCAGTGCCGGCAGCAGGGGCGCTCGGACGGCCCACGCGCGCATACGGTTCGGGGGCCGGGTCGCCGGCCGCGCGGCGGCGGTGGCGACCCGGGCGGAGGTGGTGGCTGTCATGATCCCTCGTACTTCTTGCCGACGGCCTCGGCGAGCCGCTGCGACTTCTTCAGCGCGCTGTCCACGGACTGGCGGCCCGCGATGGCGGAGCTGAGTTCCTGCGAGACCTTGGTGCCGAGGTCGGTGAACTCGGGGATGTCGACGAACTGGATGCCGGGCGCGGGGCGCGGCTGCACGCCCGGGTCGTTCGGCTTGGCACTGGCGATGGCGTCCCGGGTGACGTCCGCGAAGGCGGCCGCCTCCTTGCGGTACTCCGGGATGTCGTACGTCGAACTGCGCTTGCCGGCCGGCACGTTGGCCCAGCCGGCCTTCTCGCCCACGAGCTTCTCGTAGCCCTTGCCGGACGCCCAGGAGATGAACTTCCAGGCGTCGTCGGCGTTCTTGGACGCCTTCTGGATGCCCCAGGCCCAGGTGTACAGCCAGCCGGAGCTGGTGGTCTTCTCGACCGGGGCAGGGACATAGCCGATCTTGCCCTTGACCGGGGAGCCGGAGGCCTCCAGCGAACCGGCACCGGACGTGGCGTCGTACCACATGGCCGTCTTGCCCTGGGTCATGTTGTTCAGGCACTCGGCGAAGCCGGACTGCGGGGCGCCGGACTCGCCGTGCCTGCGGACGAGGTCGACGTAGAACTGTGTGGCCCGCTTGAACTCGGGGGCGTCCAGCCGCGCCTTCCAGTCCTTGTCGAACCAGGTGCCGCCGAAGGTGTTGACCATCGTGGTCAGCGGAGCCAGCATCTCGCCCCAGCCGGGCAGCCCGCGCAGGCAGATGCCCTTCATTCCGGGCCGGGCGCCGTCCGCCTTGGCGGCCAGGTCGGCGACCTGCTGCCAGGTGGGCTTGGCCGGCATGGTCAGACCCTTCTGCCGGAAGACGTCCTTGCGGTACATCAGGAAGGAGGACTCTCCGTAGAAGGGCTCGCCGTAGAGCTTGCCGTCCGCCGCGGTCAGGGCCTGCCGCATCGGCTCGAGGATGTCCTGCTGGTCGAATGCGGTGTCCTGCTTCACGTACGAGTCCATCGAGTGCAGCCAGCCGTTCTTGGCGTAGATCGGGATCTCGTAGTTGCTCAGCGTGGCGATGTCGTACTGGCCCGCCTGGTTGGCGAAGTCCTGACTGATCTTGTCCCTGACGTCGTTCTCTGGCAGGACGGTGAAGTGCACCGAGATCCCGGTGTCCTTGGTGAAGTTGTCCGCGGTGAGCTTCTGCAGCTCGACCATCTGCGGGTTGTTCACCATCAGGACGTTGATGGAGTGGGAGGAGGATCCGCCGCCGGCGCCGGCGCCCGAGCAGGCGGCGAGCAGGGGGGTGATCAGCGTTCCTACGGCGGCCACCGCAAGCAGGGCGCGGGGGCTTCGTCGGCTCTGGGGTCGCATGGAGTGCTCCTGGACTCATGGGGAGATATGGGCGCACGCAGGCGTCGGCGTGCCGTTCCGGGGACTGTGTCGGGTTGTTCAGACGCGGATGACCTGCGGTCCCAGCAGGGAGTAGCGGTGGGCCTCGGCCGACGGCAGCAGCGTGCTGGTGACGATCGTCTCCAGGGCGTCGATCTCCGCGAACCGGCAGAAGCTGACCGCTCCGAACTTGGTGTGCACGCCCACGAACACCGTGCGGCGCGCGGCCCGGATGGCCTGCGCCTTCACCTCGCTGACGGCCGGGTCGGGGGTGGTCAGGCCGTGCTCGCGGGAGATGCCGTTGGCGCCGATGTAGGCGAGGTCGATGACGAAGCCGGCCAGCATCTTCGTCGTCCAGTGGTCCACGGTGGCGAGGGTGCCGGAGCGGACCCGGCCGCCGAGCAGCAGCACGGAGATGCCCTCGGCCTCGGCGAGGGTGCCCGCGACCGGCAGGGACGCGGTGACCACCGTCAGCGGCCGGTCCCTGGGCAGGGCCTCGGCGATGAGCTGCGGGGTGAAGCCCTCGTCGACGAAGACCGTCTCGGCGTCCCCGAGCAGTTCGGCCGCGGCGGCCGCGATCCGGCGCTTCTCGGGCACATGGCTGGTGGCGCGGACGGCGAGGGTCGTCTCGAAGCCGGCGCTCTCCACGGGGTAGGCACCGCCGTGCGTGCGGCGGACCAGGCCGTGGTCCTCCAGGGCGCGCAGATCCCGCCGTACGGTCTCCTTGGCCACGCCCAGTTCGGCGGCGAGCACGGTGACGTCGACGGAGCCCGTGGTGCGTGCGACCCGCACGATCTCGCGCTGGCGTTCTTCTGCCGATCTCGCGGTGTTCGCCGTCATCGCCGCACCTGCTTCCGTGCTCACTGCCCGTTCGGGCCCGATCGGGCCGTGGGGGAAGTTCTACCTCCGGCGCGCGGCACTGACCAGGCCTCTTGCCCGCCCGATGCTGCCCGCATGTGCCCGTTTGCCGAGCGGAGTGCCCGCCGCGGACCTGCGCGGCTGTGCGCGGGGGCGTGAGATCGGGCAGGCGGGGTGCCCGAATAGGGGGGCGGGCGGGCCCGTTCGGTGCCCGCCCGCCCCGCGAACGATCGTTTTCCGCCGTATCCCGGCCGTGCCGGCCGGAGCGGCACGGTTCAGTACGGCCAGATCGGCGGGTCGGTCACGAAGTGGCCGCCGAGGCAGGCGTGCGCCGCGTTGTCCGGGTCGAGCTCGCCCTGCTCGGCGACCAGTTTCTCGGCGTACGGCTCGGAGTCGTCCTGCGGCTCGTAGCCCAGCGCCCGCGCGCTGGTGAGGTCCCACCACAGGCGGGTGTTGGCGGAGGAGCCGTAGACGACGGTGTGGCCGACGTGCTCGGCGGTCAGGGCCGCGTGGAAGAGGCGGGCGCCGTCGGCGGGGCTCATCCACATCGAGAGCATGCGCACGCTGGTGGGCTCGGGGAAGCAGGAGCCGATGCGCACCGAGACGGTCTCCAGGCCGTGCCGGTCCCAGTAGAGCTGGGCCAGGTCCTCGCCGAAGGACTTCGACAGGCCGTAGAAGGTGTCGGGGCGGCGCGGGGTGTCGACGGGGATCAGCGGGTCGTCGCCCTGCGGGCGGGGGGTGTAGCCGACGGCGTGGTTGGAGGAGGCGAAGACGATCCGGCGGACGCCCTCCTCGCGGGCCGCCTCGTACAGGTTGTACGTCCCCTCGATGTTCGCCCGGAGGATCTTCTCGAACGGGGCTTCCAGGGAGATGCCCGCGAGGTGGATGATCGCGTCGACGCCCCGGACCGCCTCGCGCAGGGCCGCCCGGTCCGAGAGGTCCGCGGTGATCGCGTCCGGCTCGTCCTCGATCGGCCGGACGTCGAGGAGGCGCAGCGCGTAGCCGTACCCGGGCAGCAGGCCCCGCATCAGGGTGCCGAGCCCGCCGGCGGCGCCGGTGAGCAGAACGGTGCGGGGAGCGGGCATCTTCGGATCTCCTTCAGTCGGCGACCGCATGTATAGACGACATTCACATGCATGGACACGCTAGGGATGCGGGCCGCACCGCGTCAAGTGTGGTGCGCGGGCGCGGATTCCGCCGCCGTGTTGCCGGTTCGCGCGCTTGACCGGCCCCGATGGGGCCCTTTAGCGTGGGATCGTTCATGAATATGGACGTTAATCAGAAACGTGAGCGCCTGTCCTAGGGAGAGCCCGTGCCGTCAGCCCCCCTCGCCGAACGACTCAGCATCCCCAGCGGGCCGCTGTTCTTCCCCGTCACCGCCTACGGCCCGGACGGCTCCGTCGACCTCGACGCCTACCGCACCCATGTGCGCCGCGGCGTCGAGGCGGGCGCCGCGGCCGTCTTCGCCTGCTGCGGCACCGGGGAGTTCCACGCGCTCACCCCCGAGGAGTTCGAAGCCTGCGTCAGCGCGGCCGTGGAGGTGACCGAAGGGCGCGTACCGGTCGTGGCCGGCGCCGGATACGGCACCGCGCTCGCCGTCCGCTACGCACGGCTCGCCGAAGCCGCCGGCGCGGACGGGCTGCTCGCCATGCCGCCCTACCTGGTGGTCGCCAGCCAGGAGGGACTGCTGCGCCACTACCGCGAGCTGACCGCCGCGACCGCCCTGCCCGTCATCGTCTACCAGCGCGACAACGCCGTCTTCACCCCGGAGACGGCCGTCGAACTGGCCCGCACCAAGGGCATCATCGGCCTCAAGGACGGCGTCGGCGACCTGGACCTCATGCAGCGGATCGTCAGCGCCGTCCGCAGCGAGGTCCCCGGCGACTTCCTCTACTTCAACGGCCTGCCCACCGCCGAGCAGACCCAGCTCGCCTACCGCGGCATCGGCATCGGCCTCTACTCCTCCGCCGTGTTCTGCTTCGCCCCCGAGATCGCCCTCGCCTTCCACAGGGCGCTGCGCGACGGCGACGACACCACCGCGCACCGGCTGCTGGACGGCTTCTACCGCCCGTTCGTCGAACTGCGCGCCCAGGGCAAGGGCTACGCCGTCTCCCTGGTCAAGGCGGGCGTACGGCTGCGCGGACTGGACGTCGGCGAGGTGCGCCCGCCGCTGCACGAACCGGCCGAGGACCACGTCAAGCAGCTCGCCCACCTGATCGAGCGCGGCCAGGCGCTGCTGACGGAAGAAGGGGGCCACGCGTGAGGACGTCGGCGTTCGTCTACCCCTGGGATGTCAACGGCGACCCGGCGGCACCGGCCCGTCTCGCCGCGCTCGGCGTCGAGCAGGTGACGCTCGCCGCCGCCTACCACTCCACCCGCGCCCTGACCCCCCGCCACCCGCGCCACCGTGTGGTCACCGCCGAACACGCCGCCGTGCTCTACCCGCCCGGCGGCCGCTGGGCGGGCCGCACCCCGAGGCCGTACCCGGCCGGCGACTGGGCGCCCGGGGACGCCTACGGCGAGGCGGCGGCGGCTCTCGCCGAGGCGGGCCTGGACGTGCACACCTGGGTGGTCCTCGCCCACAACTCCCGCCTCGGCGCCGAGCACCCGGACACCTCGGTCGTCAACGCATACGGCGACCGCTACCCGTGGGCGCCGTGCATCGCCCGGCCCGCCACGCGCGCCTACCTGGTCGATCTGGCCGCCGAGGCCGCCGTGCGGCCCGGGGCGCGCGGCACCGAACTGGAGTCCCTCGGCTGGTACGGCCTCGCCCATCTGCACGCCCACGACAAGACGGCGGGCGTCGCCCTCGGCGAGGCCGGGCAGTACCTGATGTCCCTGTGCTTCTGCCCGGCCTGCCGCGCGGGCTACGGCGAACGCGGCCTCGACCCCGAGGAGCTGGCCGCCGCGGTACGCACCGCCCTGGAACCGGTCTGGCAGGGCGCGGCGCCCTCCGACGGAGGCTGGGCGGGCGTCGAGAAACTGCTCGGCGAGACCATGGCGGACGTCACCCGCGCCTGGCGCGACGACACCGCCCGCACGCTCCAGGAGGCGGCGGTCGCCGCCGTCCGCGCGGCGGCCCCCGCCGGCTTCCAGGTGCTGCTCCACGCCGACCCGGTCTCCTACCGCTGCGGCGCCAACGCCGGCGTCGACCCTGCCCACATCCTGTCCGTCGCCGACGGAGTGGTGGTCCCCTGCACGGGCGGTGCGGGCCTTCTCACCCCGTTCGCCGACCAGAACCGCGCCGGCGCCGTGCTCGCCGCCAACCTGACCATCGTCTCCGGCATGGGCGGCAGACCGGACACCCTGTCCCAGGACGCCGACCGCGCCCGAAACCTCGGCGCGACCGAACTGCGCCTGTATCACGCCGGATTGGCGTCGGACGGCGACCTGGCGGCGGTGCGCTCGGCGCTCGCCGGGCTGTGAGCCAGGGCAGGGGCTGCCGCCGTTTTGGTGCCGAGGGCGGGGTGGTGTCCTGTGGGCCCTTGGTGTCCCGTACAGGGGTGGGGCGGATGCGCTGGGGACGTGGGCCGTGCACGGGTCCGGTCGCGGCCGGACCGCGGCTGTGTCATGTCGGGTTGGCGTCGGACGGCGACCTGGCGGCGGTGCGGCCGGCGCTCGCCGGGCCGTGAGCCAGGGCTGCCGCCGTCACCAGCAGTCCCACAGCCGGCAGGACCAACAGCGCGCGCTGGTCGACGGCCTCGACCAGTACGGCTCCCGCCGCGAGCCCGACGACGTTCGGCACGAAGACCAGCGTGTGGGCGGTGGCGGCCACCCGGCCGACCAGTTCCGCCGGTGTCTCGCGCTGCACGGTGGTGAACACGGCGATCAGCGCGCACGGCAGCCCCGCGCCGATCGCCGCACTGCCGGCCAGGGCCGCCGGGTCGTGCGGCACCGCCCGCACGGCCACCCCGACCGCCGTGAGGGCGATCCCGTACACCGCGAACCGGCGCCCGCCCAGGACGCGCAGCCCCGCACCCGACAGCAGCCCGGCCACGACCGACCCGGCGCCCTGGACGGCGTACAGCACCCCGGCGTACGCCGGGGCGTGCCCGAGGGCGTCCACGACCGCGTAGACCAGCGCCCCGTTCAGGCCCGCGCACAGCATGGTGGCGCCCCCGGCCGGCACCAGGGACCGCAGCCGCGGGTGCGCCCACAGCCGGGGCGCGCCGTCGGCGGTCTGCTCCCACCAGGTACGGGCCGGCCGTACCGGCTTCTCCTCGCGCAGGCGCAACCGCGTGTACAGGACCGCGGCGAGCACGAACGTGACCGCGTCCAGCAGGGCCACCGACCCGCCGCCGTACGCCGCGTACAGGCCCGCGCCCGCCAGCGGCGCGACCAGCTTCATGCCCTCTGTCGCGGCCGTGCGCAGCCCGTTGAAGTCGCCGAGCAGCGCCGGTGACACGGCCGAGGCGACCAGCGCCGACCCCGCCGCGTCCGCCACGACTCCCGTGGCGCCGTGGAGGAGCAGGACCGCGTACAGCAGCCAGACGCGGCCGGGGGAGTCGACGGTGAGGAGGGCGGGCAGGACGGCCGCGAGCAGCAGGTTCGCCCCGACCAGCAGGGGCCTGCGGCGGACGCGGTCGGCGAGCGTGCCCAGCAGCGGTCCGGCCAGGGCCGGTGCCCACATCGCGAGCAGGCACAGGGCGGCGAGAGCGTCGGAGCCGGTGAGGTCCTTCACCCACACCCCGCACGCCAGCCACAGCGCCGACGAGCCGAAGCCGGAGATCACCACCGCCGCCAGGCACAGCCCGGCCGCGCGGTCCCGCAGCACCCGGAGCACCGTCCACTCGGTCGTCCCGATCGTCCTCATGCCTGGCGATCGTGGCCCTAAGGCCCCCTCGTACGGATGGGGCAGATGCCGTAAGCCGGGGTGCCGCCGCCTCCCTCGGCGGCGGCCGGCGATGAGTTCCGGGGCCGGGGACGGTCTGCCCCTCAGGAAGGACCCGACCGGAAACGAGGAGCAGCCGATGAACGACACGACCTTCGACCTCGGACCGCAGACCCGGGCCGTGGCACGGCTGGCGGAGGGCGTGCGCGACGAGCAGCTCGCCGGCCCCACGCCCTGTCCGGACCTGGCGACCCGGAACCTGCTGGGGCACCTGCTGGGCCTGACGGTGGCCTTCCGCGACGCCGGCCGCAAGCACCTGGGCGTCACCACGGACACCTCCCCGAACGCCACCGTGCCCGACATCGGCCCCGGCTGGCGCGAGGAGCTCCCGAAGGCACTCGACGACCTCGCCGAGACCTGGCGCGACCCGGCGGCCTGGACCGGCATGACCCGCGCGGGCGGCGTGGATCTGCCCGGCGAGGCCGCCGGCGCCGTCGTCGCCGACGAGCTGGTGATCCACGGCTGGGACCTGGCGCGCGCCACCGGCCAGGAGTACGAGCCGGACCCGGCCGCGCTGCGGGCGGCGTACGGCTTCCTGCGCGCCGCCGCGGGTGACGGCCTCGTCAGCGGCCGTGGCATCTTCGGCCCCGTCGTGCCCGTCCCCGAGGACGCCCCGCTGCTGGACCGGGCGCTGGGGCTGAGCGGACGGGACCCGCGCTGGAGCCCCCGGCTGCCCTGACCACCCGCGCAAGTCCGGTCCTCCGACGCGTCCGCGCTCTTCGCCGGAAGCCGCCCGCCGGCGAAGCGCGCCAAGTGCGCGCCGGAAACCGCCCGCCTGCGCCGGGCGCCAAGCGCGCGCCGGAAACCGCCCGCCGGCACCGGGCGCCAAGCGCGCGCCGGAAATCCCCCGTCAGAGCCGTCCGCCGGAAACCGTCCGTCCCGTCTTTGTCAGAAGCATTGACGAAACACCGCGCCCCTCTTACCTTCATCGCGTCGTACTCCATACGTCATATATGAGACGCGATACGCGAGATCCGAGAGGCGCGCATGACCTCTGTGCCCACCCCGATCCCCTCCCGCACGCAGTTCGTGCTGGAGGAGATCAAACGCCGTATCCTCACCGGGCAGCTGACGCCGGGCCAGGCCCTGGTCGAGACCGAGCTCGCCGCACAGTTCGGGGTGTCCAAGACCCCGGTGCGCGAGGCGCTCAAGACCCTGGCCGGCACCGGGCTGCTGGTGATGAGCCAGTACAAGGGCGCCACGGTGCGCATGGTGGACGCGGACATGGCGCGCGAGGTCTACGACGTGCGGCTCCTGCTGGAGCCCGAGGCCCTGAAGCGCTCGGTCCGGCGCGGGGCCTGTCTGGACGCCGCCCAGGACGCGCTGCGCCGCGCCGACGAGGCCGCCGACACCGCCGAACGCTCCCTCGCCAACCGCGAGTTCCACCGCGCGCTGTACCTGCCCTGCGGCAACCCGCTGCTCGGCCGGATGCTCGACGAGGTCCGCGACCAGGCCGCCCTCGTCTCCGCCGTCGCCTGGTCCGCCGACCCCTCCTGGGAACGGGAGGCCGCCGAGCACCGGGAGATCCTGCGGCTCGCCCTGGCCGGTGACGCCGACGGCGCGGCCCGTGCCCTGCACTCCCACATCGCGTCGTTCGTGCACCGGGCCTTCCCCGAAGTCCTCGACGAGGAAGGCGGACAATGACCAGCACCGCGTTCGACACCCGGTTCGGGACCCAGCGGGCGGCCCTGGCCGACGTGGTGGCGATCCCGGTGACTCCGTTCGCCGAGGACGGCCGCATCGACCAGGACACCCACCGGGCGCTGCTGCGCCGCCTCCTCGACGGCGGCGTCACCACCCTCACCCCGTGCGGCAACACCGGCGAGTTCTACGCGCTGACCCCTCCGGAGCGGCGGCTGGTCACCGAACTGACCGTCGAGGAGGCCGGGGAGCGCGCGAGCGTCCTCGTCGGGGTCGGCCACGACGTGCCCACCGCCGTCGCCTCCGCCCGCCACGCCCGCGAACTGGGCGCGCGGATGGTCATGGTGCACCAGCCCGTCCATCCCTACGTCTCCCAGGCCGGCTGGGTCGACTACCACTGCGCCATCGCCGAGGCCGTGCCCGAGCTGGGCGTCGTCCCCTACATCCGCAACGCGCAGCTGCCCGGCGCCCGCCTCGCCGAACTCGCCGACGCCTGCCCGAACGTGATCGGTGTGAAGTACGCCGTCCCGGACGCGGCCCGGTTCGCCGCCTTCGCCCGGGACGCGGGACTCGACCGCTTCGTGTGGGTGGCCGGGCTCGCCGAGCCCTACGCCCCCTCCTACTTCTCCGCGGGCGCCACCGGCTTCACCTCCGGCCTGGTCAACGTCGCCCCCGCCGTGTCCCTGAACATGCTCCACTCGCTGCGGGCCGGCGACTACCCGGCCGCGATGAAGGTGTGGGAGCGGGTCCGCCGCTTCGAGGAGCTGCGCGCCGAGGGCGGCTCCGCCAACAACGTCACCGTGGTCAAGGAGGCCCTCGCCTCGCTCGGCCTGTGCCGGCGGGACGTGCGCCCGCCGAGCAAGCCGCTGCCCGAGAGCGAGCGCGCCGAGGTCGCCGCCATCGCCGCGGGGTGGTCGATATGACCGCCCGCAAGCGCCCGGAGGAGCTGCGCAGCCACCAGTGGTACGGCACCGACGGCCTGCGCTCCTTCAGCCACCGCGCCCGCACCCGCCAGCTCGGCTACCTGCCCGAGGAGCACCTGGGCAAGCCGGTCGTCGCGATCCTCAACACCTGGTCCGACATCAACCCCTGCCACGTCCACCTGCGCGACCGCGCCCAGGCCGTCAAGCGCGGGGTGTGGCAGGCCGGCGGCTTCCCGCTGGAGTTCCCGGTCTCCACCCTCAGCGAGACTTTCCAGAAGCCCACCCCGATGCTCTACCGCAACATGCTCGCGATGGAGACCGAGGAGCTGCTGCGGTCCTACCCGGTCGACGGCGCGGTGCTGATGGGCGGCTGCGACAAGTCCACTCCCGCCCTCCTCATGGGCGCCGCCTCCGTCGACCTGCCCACCGTCTTCGTGCCGGCCGGTCCCATGCTGCCCGGCCACTGGCGAGGCGAGGTCCTCGGCTCCGGCACCGACATGTGGAAGTACTGGGACGACAAGCGCGCCGGTCTGATCGGCGACTGCGAGATGACCGAGCTGGAGAGCGGACTCGCCCGTTCCCCCGGCCACTGCATGACGATGGGTACGGCGTCGACCCTGACCGCCGCCGCCGAGGCCCTCGGCGTCACCGTCCCCGGCGCCTCCAGCATCCCCGCCGTGGACTCCGGGCACGACCGGATGGCGGCCCGGGCCGGCCTGACGATCGTCGAACTGGTCCACAAGGACCGCAAGCTGTCCGAGGTCCTCACCGCTGAGGCCTTCGAGGACGCCGTCACCACGGTCCTCGGGCTCGGCGGCTCCACCAACGCGGTGATCCACCTGATCGCCATGGCGGGCCGGGCAGGGGTGAGGCTCACCCTCGACGACTTCGACCGCATCGCCCGCACCGTCCCGGTCCTCGCCGACGTCCGCCCCGGCGGCGAGGAGTACCTCATGGAGGACTTCCACTTCGCGGGCGGCCTGCCCGGCTTCCTCTCCCGCATCCCGGACCTGCTCCACCTGGACCGGCCGACCGTCTCGTACGAGACCCTGCGCGAGCAGATCGCCGGGGCACAGGTGCACGACGACGACGTGATCCGGCCCCGGGACAACCCGGTCGCGGACGAGGGCGGGGTCGCCGTGCTGCGCGGCAACCTCTGCCCGGACGGCGCCGTCATCAAGCACATCGCCGCCGAACCGCACCTGCTGAAGCACACCGGACCCGCGGTCGTCTTCGACGACTACAAGCAGATGCAGCGGACCATCAACGACCCGTCGCTGAACATCACCGCCGACAGCGTGCTGGTGCTCCGCAACGCCGGCCCCAAGGGCGGCCCGGGCATGCCCGAGTACGGCATGCTGCCGATCCCGGACCACCTGCTCAAGCAGGGTGTGCGGGACATGGTGCGGATCTCCGACGCCCGGATGAGCGGCACGAGTTACGGCGCCTGCGTGCTGCACGTGGCTCCGGAGTCGTACGTCGGCGGACCCCTGGCTCTCGTGCGCACCGGGGACCTGATCACCCTGGACGTCGAGGCCCGCGCCCTGCATCTCCACGTGGACGACGAGGAGCTGGCCCGGCGCCGGGCCGCGTGGACACCCCCGCCCACGCGCTACGAGCGCGGCTACGGCGCCCTCTACCACGACCAGATCACCCAGGCCGACACCGGCTGCGACTTCGAGTTCCTGACCCGGCCGGGGAGGGTGCCGGACCCGTACGCGGGGTGATCCCCACAAGTGGAACCCGCACCCCGGCACCCCGCCGGAACCATTCTGGAAGCCCTTCGCCACGTGTATGTGGCAAGCGCTTACTGCCCCGCGAACGGAGAACAGTCGTGACTCCACCTACCGCCGAAGCGGTTGGCTTCCAACTCGAAGGTCGCGGTCCAGCCCGAACCGACCCCGGTTAGCGGAGCGTACGCACGTCACCGCAGAGCATGATGACCATGTCTGCGTCAATCCAGAAGGGGACCCTCGTGGCCCAAGCCGCAGCCGTGGCGAAACCGCCCGCGCCACCCCGGCGGCGCCGTGCCTCCGCCACGCCGCGCAGGCTGCCCTACCTGCTGATCGCCCCGGCCGCCCTGCCGCTACGGCTCACCAGCCGCCCGCCTCACCCCGCGGACCCTCTACGTCGACCCGCACGGCCGCGGCGACTCCACCACCGTCCAGGCGGCCGTGAACGCGGCCACCGGCACCGGCCGGACCCTGGTCCTGGCGCCCGGCACCTACCGGGAGACGGTCGCCGTGGACGCCTCCCGCACGGACATGACCTGGCTCGGCGCCACGGGAGACCCCCGGGACGTGGTGATCGTGTACGACAACGCGGCCGGCACGCAGAAGCCGGACGGTTCGGGCGCCTACGGCACCAGCGGCTCGGCCACGACGACCGTCCGGGCCGACGGTTTCACCGCGCACCGGATCACCTTCGCCAACGACTGGCTGCGCGCGGACCACCCGGACTTCTCCGGCACCCAGGCGGTCGCGCTGAAGGTGCTGGGCGACCGCTCGGCGTTCCGGCAGTGCCGCTTCCTCGGCCACCAGGACACCCTGTACGCCGACTCGATGTCACTCGCGGCCTTCCCCCGCCAGTACTTCGGGCACTGCTACGTCGAGGGAGACGTCGACTTCGTCTTCGGCCGGGCCACGGCGGTGTTCGACGGCTGCCACTTCCACACCCTGAACCGCACGGACCTGGCGGCCGCCCCGTACGGCTTCGTCTTCGCGCCCTCCACCGCGGTCGCCGACCCGCGCGGCTACCTGGTCACGCGCAGCCGTGTCACCAGCGAGGCCCCGGACGGGTACTACAAGCTGGCCCGCCCCTGGGTGCCCAGTTCCGACCCCACCGCCCGCCCTTCACGCACAGTCTTCCGAGGCGAGCGGGCGGAACGCCGACAGAGCGTCCTGGTAGTCGGACGATGCCGCATCCTCTGGAGGGAGAGTGCGGGACAAGGCTTCGGCAGCGGATGCGATCGCCGCAGCGAGCTCAGGTGCGGTCGTGCGGGCGATGAGACCGTCCTTCGTGGCGACGGACACGCCGTCCTTCGCGCGCCGGAACACGAGACCGAAGGAAGTGTCGACGCCGGTGAACGCGTATGTCTTGGCGCTGCTTCGCAGAAAGGGGCCCAGGCCGTCCAGGAGTTGCACGACAGACAGGTAGATCATCATGCCTTGGTCCGGGGAGTGTCCCGCCGACTGCGCCGTGCCGAGATCGCCGGTGACGTGGATGTCTCCCAGGTCGAATCCGCTGGGTCGGCCCTGGCCGGGGCGAACGGTGAACTGCACGGTGATCACGGCGTGTAACTCTTTCCTACGGGGAAGAAGGTGATGATGCGGTTTCCGTCCTCCGAGTCGACGACCAGTCGGTACCGGGCTCGCATTCCGTTGACGACCATTCTCTTTTCAAAGGTCTGCATCCGACGCGCGGGGTCCGATACCCGTGTCCCCTTGTCGATCATCGTCTGCGCGGCTTTCTCCACCTGTGCACGGGTGGTCGACGGGGGCATGAGGTCACCATGACCGCCGGAGGCGGTGCCGGCGATGTGCCGCTCGTCGATGTGCTGCCACCCCTCCTTGGGGTTGCCGTTCTCCATTCTGGGAGATGTGCGGCAAGCCGCGAGGCCATGGGGATCGATCCAGGTGAGCGGGTTCGGCCCGTACCAACAGGGATTTGGGCCGGCGTCGAGTCCGAGCGGATCGGGTGATATGTAGCGCGCGGTCTCCGGGTCGTAGTACCGGTGGAAATTGTGGTGCAGACCCGTCTCGGCGTCCCAGTACTGGCCCGGAAAGCGGATGGGGCAATCCACGGACTCGCTGTCGTCCGTCGGAGCCGGGTATGCGTTCCCCCACAGAGTCGTACGGCGCTGCCATGCCACGTCGCCGTCGACGGACACAAGTTCGGTCGGCGTACCGACCAGGTCCGTGATGACCGCATGGAAACGGGCGGTGCGGTCGGGGTCGGCCGTCGCTTCCTCCGCCAGCCGGGCGAAGAACGAGGTGCCCGGGTGCCGGACCGCGGGTCTGTGGTCGATCTGGGCGACGGGACGGTGCGTTCCCGGTGCGTACTCCCACGTCTTGACCCTGCCGTCAGCCGTGCTCTGCTCGGCCACCTGACTGCCGTCCCAGCACCATTCCGTGCGTTCGCCGGCCGTACCGGAGCCGTCCGTACGGTATTTCGCGGTGCGGCGGCCGATCGCATCATATGCGTAGCGCCAGTGCTCGCCCTCGGGGGTGATGGCGTCGGTGAGCCGATCCTCGGCGTTCCAGCTGTACGTCCACTGCCGCTTCTGCCCATTGAGCAGTCTGCGGGTCCTGCGGACCAGGCGGCCTTGAGCGTCGTACTCGTACTCGGTGCGCCCGGAGCGGCGGATCAGGGTGCCCTTGAACTCACGATCACCGGATGCGTCGTGATGCGGAGCGGCGACGTGGACCACGTTGCCGACGACGTCGTATGCGTACGTCTCGGCCCAGCCGTGCGCTCGTACCCCCGTGACGCGTCCCATGGTGTCCACGTCGAAACGGCGGGTACCGGACGTCAGTTCGCGGATCTCTGTCACATGACCGGCGGCCTGGTAGGCGTAGGCGCGATGCTGAAGCAGGCGCTCGGTACCCGCAGATACATGCACCGCCAGGGACTGAGTGGTGAGACGGTCGCCTCGGTCCCAGGTCTGGGTGAGCGCAACCGCCTTTCCGATACGCCGCTGGACTTCGCGTCCCACGGCATCATGGACGAACCGCAGTTCGCCGTTTCCGCTCTCCAGACTGATGGGCCTGCCCACGGGGTCGTATGTCCACCGCGACACCATCCCGCTCGGTGTCTGCCGACCGGTGCGGCGGCCGAGGGCGTCGTACGTGTACCGGGTCGTGCGACCATTGACCGTCTCGGTCAGAATCCGCCCCAGTGCGTCCCGCTCCATGGTGACATCGGCGTCCGCATTGGCCGCGCGGACCAGAGCGCCGTCGGGCCCCTAGACGAACGACGTGACATCCTCCGTACCGGACCGATGCTCCGCGACCCGCCCCAGGGCGTCCCGGGTGAAGCGCATGGTTTCCCCGGCACCGTTGGTGCGTGAGGCAAGGCGTCCTGCCGCGTCGTGCGCATACGTGAGGACACGGCCGTCGAAGTCCGTCTCCGTGACCAGCCGCCCCGCCTCGTCGTAGCGGTACGACCAGGTCAGGTTACGGGCCTCGTCCTCAACGCTCACCGGCACCGCCGTGCTTGCCGTCACCGTCGACCTCGCCGTGGCCCATCGGCGGTCTTGATGTCCAGGACCTTGCTCGGGTCCTTGCCTTCGCCCACCTGGCAGTCCTTCCCCCGTTCGCGATCGCGGCTCCCGACCCTAGGGGAGGCGGGTCAAGCGGAGGTCATGCCGCAACCACATGCGGGCAATGCCCCGTGTGAAGGAATTGCGTATCGATCGGGTAACGCCGCTCGCGGCTGGTGCGCAATGCGCGTAGACAGTGCGTGACCTGGTGCCGCGTCATGTATTTGGCGCAATCTCACCGGTCACGTCCATCGACCAGATCCGGAGATCCCATGCGGAAGTCCCTCAGAGCCGCCGCCCTCGCCGCGGCCTGCGCCGTCGCCGGTGGTGCCCTCTACGGCGCCGGTGCCGCCACCGCCGGGCAGTCCACCGCCAACTCCACCCACGAGCCCTACAACATCGGGCTGCTGACCAAGGACATCGACACCTACTACGGCACCACGCCGGACGGCAACGGCGTCTACCAGGCGTCCCCGGACAGCCCGTACGCCAAGGACCTGGCGCGCATCGACGCCGACGCCAAGCGGTACATCGACAAGGCGGCCCGCCAGGCCGGGCACAAGGCCGACAAGCCGGCCGTCGTCTTCGACATCGACGACACGCTGCTGCTCAGCCTGGACTACGAGAAGAAGAACAACTACGGCTACAGCAGCGCCACCTGGGCGGCCTACGTCAACCAGGCCGACCGGCCGGAGGTCTTCGGCAGCCCCGAGCTCGTGCGGTACGCCGCGAGCAAGGGCGTCACCGTCTTCTACAACTCGGGTCTGAGCGAGGCCCAGCGCTCCGCCGCCGTGGAGAACCTGAAGAAGGTCGGCGCCGACGTCAACCTCGACGCCGACCACATGTTCCTCAAGGACACGGCCAACCCGCCGGCCTACCTGAGCGGCTGCGCCGCCCCGGGCGCCTGGAAGTGCACCACCGTCCAGTACAAGTCCGGTACCCGCAAGCACATCGAGGACCTCGGGTACGACATCGTCGCCAACTTCGGCGACCAGTACTCCGACCTCGACGGCGGCTACGCCGACCGCACCTACAAGCTGCCCAACCCGACGTACTTCGTCGGCTGAGCCGCACGGCGCGCGGGCGGCACGGCGTCCGGCGGCCGATCCGCTACGGGTCCGCGCCGGGTGCGGTGCCGCCGGGTGCGGTACCGCCCGGCGAACTGCTGTCGGCCGAGGTGCCGGCGCCGTCGCGCGGCGTGAAGTCGCCGGTCACCGACCGGTGCCGTCCCCGCGCGATGGCCGTCGCCGTGCAGCGGTCCTCCCGCGCGTTCCGGCCGCCGCGGTCGTGGTCGTACTGCCCCGCGAACACCCACGTGCCCGCCGGGACCGTACGCCCGGTCCTGAAGGCCGCCCGCACAGCCTGCGGGGGCCACTGTCAGTCGGCGAGGGCCGCCTTCATCATCGCCTTGGCCACCGGTGCCGCCAGTCCGTTGCCGCTGACCTCCGAGCGGGCCGCGTCCGACTGCTCGACGACCACCGCGACCGCGACCTGCTTGCCGGTCGCCTGCGAGGTGCCGTAGGACGTGAACCAGGCGTAGGGCACCTTGCTGTTGTTCTCGCCGTGCTGGGCCGTGCCCGTCTTGCCGCCGACCGTCACACCGGGGATCCGGGCGTTGGTGCCGGTGCCCTGCTCGACCACCGTGCGCATCGCCGACCGCAGCTGCTCGGCGGTGCGGGAGCTGACGATCCGCTTGCTGTCGGCGGAGTCGTCGTAGTTCCGCAGCACGTCGCCGTTGCCGTCGGTGGTCCGCGACACCATGTGCGGGGAGACGAGCTCGCCGCCGTGGGCGATGGCCGCCGACACCATCGCCATCTGGAGCGGAGTGGCGGTGACGTCGAACTGGCCGATGCCGGTGAGCGCGGTCTGCGCCTTGTCCATGCCGGAGGGGTACACGCTCGGGTAGGCGCGCACCGGCACGTCCTGCGACTCGTCGTCGAAGCCGAACTTCTCGGCCATCGCCCGCACCTTGTCCTGGCCCAGATCGACGGCCATCTTCGCGAAGACGTTGTTGCAGGAGTACTGCAGCGCGGTGCGGATGTCGGCGTCCTCGCAAGGGGCGCTCGGGTTCTCGTTCGACAGCACCCGTGTGGTGCCCGGCAGCGTGTAGGGGTCGGGGCTGTCCGTCCTCACGTCGACCGACGAGTACAGCCCGTCCTCCAGCGCGGCCGCCGCCACGACCAGCTTGAACGTCGAGCCCGGCGGCAGCGGCCGGCGCAGCGCGCGGTTGGTCATCGGCTTGTCGGGATCCCGGGTCAGCTTCTTCCAGGCGTCGCCGTCGCCGGCGCTGAGCACGGTGGGGTCGTACGACGGCGTGGAGACCACCGCGAGGATCTTCCCCGTGGCCGGGTCGATCGCGACGGCGGCGCCCTTCTTGTCGCCGAGCGCCTCGTAGGCGGCCTTCTGCACGTCCGGGTCGATCGTCGTGATCACGTCGCCGGGGGTGGCCCGCTTGCCGGTGAGGGTGTCGAGCGGGTTCTTCAGCCGGGTGTCGGTACCGTCCAGGAGGTCCTGGTAGATGCCCTCCAGCTGGGTCGCGCCGTAGGCCTGCGAGCTGTAGCCCGTGACCGCCGCGTACAGCTTGCCGTCGAGGTACGTCCGCTTGTACTTCAGGTCGCCGCTGGTCTCGGCCGAGCCGGTGATCGCGCTGCCGGCGACGACGATGTTGCCCAGCGGCTGGGCGTACGTCTCGATCGCCCTGCGCCGGTTGTCCTTGTCGTCGGCGAGGGCCTTGCCGTCGTAGAACTGCACCCAGGTCGCCCTGGCCAGCAGCGCGAACACGAGCAGCAGTGTGAAGACGGCCGCCCGCCTGATCGTCTTGTTCATCCCGTTCATCCCAGTGGAGGACGAGGGGGAAGGGGCGGAACGTTCCCGTCCGCCCGGTTTCTCATCGGACGTTCATGAAGCCCGACTCGTAGGCGGCGATCACCGCCTGGGTGCGGTCGCGGGCGCCGGTCTTCGCCAGCACCCCCGCCACATGCGTCTTGACGGTGGCGGGGCCGACCTCCATGCGCCGGGCGATCTCCGCGTTGGTCAGCCCGGCCGCCATCAGCCGCAGCACCTCGCCCTCCCGGACGGTGAGCCGCGCCACCCAGGCCGGCGGTGCCGCGGACGCGCGCGCGTGCTCCTCGGCCAGCGCCCGTACGGCCGACGGGAACAGCAGGGTGTCGCTGCGCGCGACGAGCCGCACCGCCTGCACCAGGGTGTCGGCGTCCGCCCGTTTGAGCAGGAACCCGGCGGCTCCGGCGCGCAGAGCGTCGTAGACGTAGGAGTCGTTCTCGAAGGTGGTGACGACCACGATCCGGGGCGGGGCCGCGGTGAGTGTGGCGAGGATCTGCTCGGTGGCCCGGATGCCGTCGACCTCGGGCATGCGCACGTCCATGAGGACCACCTCGGGCCGTGTCTCTCGCACGACGGACACCGCCTCGGCGCCGGTCGCAGCCTCCCCGACGACCGTCAGGTCCGGCTCGGCGGCCAGGATGGCCCGCAGGGCGGTGCGGACCATGCGCTCGTCGTCGGCGAGCACGATCCGGATGACCGGCTCAGGCGCCGGCGGCTCACGTGTCAGCGGCTCACTCGTCATACGGGTCCCTTCGACCGTCATACGGGTCCCTTCAGCGGCAGTCGTACCCACAGGCGCCACGCCCCGTCCGCCTCACCCGCGTGCGCAGCGCCGCCCAGCAGCCGGGCGCGGTCCGCGACGCCCCGCAGCCCGTGGCCGCCGCCGGGCCGGGCGGGGGCCGCCGCAGGCCCCTGCCTCAGCGGGTTCTCGACGGTGATCTCCAGGTGCCCGTCCACGGCGCCGATCCGGACCGTGACCGGGACCTGCCCGCCCGCGTGCTTGAGCGCGTTGCTCAGCCCCTCCTGGACGATGCGGTAGGCCTCGCGGGAGACCACCGGGGGCAGCGCCGAGGGGTCGGTGTCCACCTCGGCGGTGATGCGCGGACCGCCGGCGCGGGTGCGGCGCAGCAGTCCGTCGAGGTCGGCGGCGAGGGTGGGCGCCGGGGCCGTTCCGGGGGCGTCGCCGTCCCGCAGCACACCCAGGACGGCGTCGAGTTCCCCGACCGTGCGCCGTGCGGTGTCCTCGATCGCGGCGAGCGCCTCCCGGACGAACTCCGGGTCGGTGCCGAGGAGGCGGCGGGCCGCGCCCGCCTGGAGGGTGACGGCGCTGAGCGCGTGCCCCACGGAGTCGTGCAGTTCGCGGGCGAGCCGGTTGCGTACGGCGAGGCCGGCGGCGCGGGCCTCGGCGGCGGCCAGCCGGTCCTCCGGGCCGGGCCCGAGCAGGGCCGGCGCCCAGCGGGCGAGGAGGGTGCCGCAGCCGGCCGCGCAGCCGGCGAGCGCGAGCAGGGTCGCCGCGCCCGCGACCGGAGCGAGCACCAACGCCCAGGAGCGGCTCAGCACTTCGGGCAGGCCGAGCCGGGTGTCGCGCAGGCCCGCGAAGACGGGCAGCACGATCAGCACCACCCCGAACGGCGGCACCGACAGCGACATGCCGGAGACGATCCCGCCGAGTCCCAGGTGCAGCGTGAACCAGGCCGCCGTACGCCCCTTCGCGGCCCGGGTCCGGGCGGGCCCGTCGGCCAGAGCGCCGGCGTCCACCCCGCACAGCGCGCGCACCGCCGCCACCGACATCGGCCGGGTCAGCGGGAACAGCGAGGTGACCGCGGCCAGCGGCAACCCGACGGCGAAGGAGGCCAGTTGCAGCGGAAGCGAGGTGAACACGTCCGACGAGCCGCTGACCGGGCCGACGATCACCGCGCCCACCAGGACGTACGGCATGACGAGTGCGCCGCCGAGGATCAGATGGATCCAGCGGCGGCGCGCCACACGGCCCAGCAGCAGCCGGAGGAATCCCCTCACGCCACCCGCCGGTCCTGTTGCCCCGCGTGTGCGGCCGAGCGCTCGGCGAGGAAGTGCGCGCCCAGGGCCGCCACCAGGAAGCCGGTGATCATCTGGACAGCGTAGACGAGGTTCATCGGCGGTGTGGGCCGGTCGGCGAGTTCCTCCACGGAGGTCAGCGAGGCCAGCGACAGCCAGCCGCCCCAGCAGACCAGGACGCCCGAGCCCACCCAGGCCGGCGCGAGCGGCACGGCCACCGGCAGCCGGCGGCCGCGCCGGAAGGCGAGCTGAACGGCGCCGGCGACGGCGGCGAGGACGAAGCAGGCGTCGGTCGCCTCCAGGACGTAGAAGTCGGAGGTCCGGTCCGCGACGCGGCCCGCACTGAGACCCGCGGTGCCGCCGCACGCCCACACCAGGTGCGTCACCAGCGGGAACAGGGCGAACACGCAGGCCGCCACGGCGCACACGCGCTGCGCCGGCCTGACCGCCCCGGCGGGCAGCTCTCCCACCCGCCCGCGCCACACATGCCCCCAGCGGCCCCGGGCGTAGAGCAGGAACAGCGCGCCGAGGGCCAGACCCTGCACGATGAAGCCGGTGTACACCACCCCGAACACCCACTCGTGCAGGAACGGCCGGCGGCCGGTGCCGGACGACTTGTCCACCGCCCCGCCCAGCGCGCGCACCAGGAGTTGCAGCGGGTAGCCCGTCATGATCGGCGCGAGCAGCCCCGTGGCCACCCATGCCGGCAGGGCGAGCAGCCAGGCCGGCACCCGCAGCCCCCGCGGCCGGGTCAGCAGCAGCGCCAGCACGATCACGGCCGCGTCCAGGAGCACGCTGACGGTGTTGGCGACGGCCATGGCCGTGCGGTGCTCCAGCAGCGTGCTGCCGTCCGGGATCCCGATGCGGCTCCCCGCGATCCAGGCGGTCTTGAGCGAGAGGTACGGCACACAGGCCGCGATCGCGACGGCCCGCAGCACTCGGCGCGGCCGGTCGAGGACGGCCGCGGGGGTGCCGGCGGTGGGGGCCTCGGCGGTGCCGGGCGGAAGGGCGGGCGACTCGGTCATGCCTCCACGCTCCCGCGGGCACCGCGCCCCGGCCTCCCGCGCGCCGACGATCCGCCTCCGCCGCGCGGGGGAGGCGCCGTACGCCCCTACGGCGCCTGCCCGTACGCCGCTACGGCGCTCGCTGTCCGGGGCCGCGTCAGCCGTGCAGGGTGAGCACCGTCTCGTCGATCTCCTCCCCGCGTGCATGGGCGTACCCCCGGGCCGTCGCGGTCCGCCGGAAGCCGCACTTCTCCAGCACTCGCAGCGAGCCGGCGTTGTCCGAGGCCGCCCGGGCGTACAGCGGGCGTTCGGGGACCTGGGCCAGCAGGGCGCGCAGCGCGGCCGTGGCGATGCCCTGCCCCCAGTAGGCGCGGTCCACCCAGTAGGTGACCTCCCGCTCGCCCGGCTCGCCGTACACCGCGGTGCTGCCCACCACGTCACCGTCGGCCAGGATCGTGCGCAGCACGTCGGAGGAGGCGCGCACCTTGGCCCAGTGGGCGTCGAAGGCGTCCCGGTCGGCCGGGTCCTGCGGGGTGAAGGCGGCCATCCGCAGGGACTCGGGATCGTTCATCTGCCGGAAGAACACGGGCAGATCGCTGTCGTGGACCTCGCGGAGCACGACTTCCATGGCTCACAGCCTCCGGGTGGCGAGCGTCAGGCGGTCACGGGCGTCGAAGAGGGCATCCTTCACCATCTGCTCGTGCGCGGGCGTCAGGCGCGCCACGGGGATCGAGCAGCTGATCGCGTCGCGGGCCGGGGTGCGGTACGGGATCGCCACGCCGAAGCAGCGCAGGCCCAGCGTGTTCTCCTCGCGGTCGACGGCGTAGCCCTGCTCACGGATCTGGTGCAGCTCCTCGATGAGCTTCTCGCGGTCGGTGATGGTGTGCTCGGTCAGCGCGGGCAGCGTCTCCGGGAGCATCTTGCGGACCTGCTCGTCGGTGTACGTGCTCAGCAGCGCCTTGCCGAGCGAGGTGGAGTGGGCGGGCAGGCGGCGGCCGACGCGCGTGAAGGGGCGCAGGTAGTGCTGCGACTGGCGGGTGGCCAGGTAGACGACGTTGGTGCCGTCCAGACGGGCCAGGTGGATGGTCTCGGTGGTGTCGTCGGAGAGGCGGTCCAGGGTCGGCCGGGCGGCCGCGACCACCTCGTCGCCGTCGATGTAGGAGGTGCCCACCAGCAGCGCGCGCACCCCGATGCCGTACCGGGTGCCGGTCGCGTCGGTCTCCACCCAGCCCAGCTCGACGAGCGTGCGCAGCAGCATGTACAGACTGGACTTGGGATAGCCGACGGCCTCCTGGACCGCGGCCAGGGAGTGCATGCCGGGGCGGCCGGCGAAGTACTCCAGCAATTCCACGGTCCGCACCGCGGACTTGACCTGCGCCCCGCCGCCCGTCTCGCCTGCCGCCATCGCCCTTGACCCCTTCGTTCGACGAGGACCTGAAGATATAGTCTCCGGGAGCATATTCATCATCAGAGACAGTGTTCAGTATATCGAACGTCTCTGAGGGATGACCCACGTACTGCGGCAAGACATGTGGAGGGACCCGCGGTGGCAGCAGCACCAGTCTGGAGCGTCGATCCCCGTACCGGGAAGCAGCGGGAACAGGTTGCGGTGGAGGCCACAGCGGAGGAGGTCGACGCCGCCGTCCGGGCCGCGCACGCGGCGCGCGGCGCGCTCGCCGACCGCACCGTGCGGGCCGCCTTCCTGCGCACGGCCGCCGACCGCCTCGAGGCGGCCCGGGACCACCTCGTGGAGGCCGCGGACGCCGAGACCGCGCTCGGCCCGGTCCGGCTCACCGGCGAACTCGCCCGGACCTGCTACCAGCTGCGGGCCTTCGCGGGCATCGTCGACGAGGGCGCCTTCCTCGACGTGATCATCAACCACCCCGACGACACCGCCACCCCGCCGGTGCCGGACCTGCGCCGCTACAAGGTGCCGCTCGGCGTCGTCGCCGTCTACTCCGCCTCCAACTTCCCCTTCGCCTTCTCGGTCGCCGGCGGCGACACCGCGAGCGCGCTGGGCGCCGGGTGCCCGGTGGTCGTCAAGGCCCACCCCGACCACCCGGCGCTGTCCGAGCTGGTCGCCAGGGTGCTGCGGTCCGCCGCCGCCGAGCACGGCATCCCCGGGGGCGTGCTCGGGCTGGTGCACGGCTTCGAGGCGGGCATCGAGCTGATCAGGCACCCGCTGGTGGCCGCCGCGGGCTTCACCGGCTCCGTACGCGGAGGCCGGGCCCTGTTCGACGCGGCCGCGGCGCGGCCGGTGCCGATCCCCTTCCACGGCGAGCTGGGCTCCCTGAACCCCGTCCTCGTCACCGAGGCCGCCGCCGCGGAGCGCGCCGAGGCCATCGGCGCCGGGCTCGCCGGGTCGATGACGCTCGGCGTCGGACAGTTCTGCGTCAAGCCCGGCCTGGTGCTGGTCCCGGCGGGCGCGTCGGGCGACACCCTGGTGAAGTCGCTGACGGACGCCGTCAGCGACACCGAGGCCGGCGTCCTGCTCGACCACCGCATGCGCGACAACTTCCTCACCGGCATCGCCGAACGCGCCGAACTGACCGGCGTGGACTCGCCGGTCACTCCGGGCGCGGGCGGCGAGCACACGGTGAGCGCCGGCTTCCTCACCGTCCCGGCCGAGCGGCTGGCCCGGGAGGGCGACCACGACCTGCTGCTGGAGGAGTGCTTCGGACCCGTCACGGTCGTGGCCCGCTACACCGACGACGGCGAGGCCACGGCGGTCCTCTCCCGGCTCCCCGGCAACCTCACCGCGACCGTGCACCTGTCCGCCGAGGAGGCGGCCGGCGAGGGACGCGGCGCCGAGCTGCTGGCCGAGCTGACCCCGCTCGCCGGACGCGTCCTCGTCAACGGCTGGCCGACCGGTGTCGCCGTGGCCCCCGCCCAGCACCACGGCGGCCCCTACCCGGCGACCACCTCCACGTCCACCTCCGTGGGCGGCACGGCGATCGAGCGCTGGCTGCGGCCGGTGACGTACCAGAACGCCCCCGAGGCGCTGCTGCCGCCGGAGCTGCGCGACGACAACCCGCTGGGCCTGCCCCGCCGCTACGACGGCCGCCTGGAACGCTGACCCCCCGGGCCGTACGGCGCGGGGAGAACTGGGAGACTCCGGCCATGGACGTAGAACTCCCCGAACTCCCCTTCGCCCTGCGCACCTACGGTCCGGACGGCCACTGGTCCTACGAGGACGGGGTCCTCACCGGCTGGGCGGGTCCCCGGCAGGACCGTTTCGTCCCGCCCACCGGTGAGGCCCTGGACCCCGCCTCCGACGCGCCCCGCCTCCTCGGGGCGCCCGAGGGCGACTTCCAGCTGATCGCCCGGGTCACGGTCGGCTTCAACGCGTCCTTCGACGCGGGCGTGCTCTACGTCCACGTCGGCGAGCGCGCCTGGGCCAAGCTCTGCCTGGAGTACTCCCCGAACGTGCCCACCATCTGCACGGTGGTCACCCGGGGTCACTCCGACGACGCCAACTCCTTCACGGTCGAGGGCAGCTCGGTGTGGCTGCGGGTGAGCCGCACCGGCCGCGCGTTCGCCTTCCACGCCTCCCGCGACGGCAAGCACTGGACCTTCGTACGCCTGTTCACCCTGGGCGACGAGAAGGAGACGGGCGCGGCCCTGATCGGCTTCATGACCCAGTCGCCCCTGGGCGAGGGCTGCGTGGTGACCTACGACCACCTCGAGTTCCGCCCCAACTGGCCGGACGACCTGCGGGACGGCAGCTAGAGGTTCAGCTAGGGGGTGTCTCGTTCTTTCGAACCGGGCCGGGTCCGGCCTGAAACCGGCGGCGGCCGCCGGTACGTCCTCCGTTGTGTGATCAGTGAACGAGTGAAGGGCGCTCCGGTGATCCGCACCGCCCTGCCCGTCGAGGCCGAGACCATCGCCGACCTGCACTTCCGGGCCCGTTCGACGTACTACCCGGACGGCGTCCCGCAGGCCGGCGTCGACTGGTGCGAGGCCTGGCGCGGGTCCATCGAGCGCCCCGACGGACATGTGCTGTGCGCCGTCGAGCACGGCCGGATCGTCGGCATCGCCTCCTTCCGCACCCCGGACGGCGCACCCGCGGACACGGTCAAGCTGTTCCAGTTCCACGTCGACCCCGGCCACTGGCGCTCCGGCATCGGTACGGCCCTGCACCGGGCCTGCGTGGAGGAGTGGCAGGCCGACGGCAAACGCACGGCCGTCCTGGAGGTCCACGCCGACAACACCCGCGCCCAGGCCTTCTACGCCCGCCGGGGCTGGCTCCCCGACCCGGGGAACCCGCCCGCCGAGGGGGACCACCACCTGGCCCTGCGGTACGCCGTGACCGGGGAATGAAAGCGAGCTCGTTGAAGGTTCAGGTATCGGCGGAGAGAGTCTCCGTGGCTGTGCGAGCTGGAGAAGAGCCGAGAGTATGCGTGTCGAAATCTGGACCGATATCGCCTGTCCCTGGTGCTACGTCGGAAAGGCCCGTTTCGACAAGGCGCTGGCCGCCTTCCCGCACCGTGACCAGGTCCAGGTGGTGCACCGCTCGTTCGAGCTGGACCCGCACCGGGCCAAGGGCGATGTGACGCCCGTGCTCACCATGCTCACCCGGAAGTACGGGATGAGCGAGGCGCAGGCGCAGGCCGGTGAGGACAACCTGGGCGCGCAGGCCGCCGCGGAGGGCCTGGAGTACCGCACCCGGGGCCGCGACCACGGCAACACCTTCGACATGCACCGTCTGCTCCACTTCGCCGAGGAACAGGGCCGGCAGAGCGCACTGCTGGACGCCCTCTACCGGGCGAACTTCGCCGAGGAGCGGTCCGTCTTCACCGAGGGCGACGAACGGCTGGTCGAGCTCGCCGTCGCCGCCGGGCTCGACGCCGACGCCGCCCGCACGGTGCTCGCCGACCCCACCGCCTACGCCGACGAGGTCCGCGCCGACGAACGCGAGGCCGCCCAGCTCGGCGCCACCGGGGTGCCGTTCTTCGTGCTCGACCGGAAGTACGGCGTCTCCGGCGCCCAGCCCGCCGAGGTGTTCACCCAGGCGCTCGGCCAGGCGTGGGGCGACCGCCCCCCGCTGACCCTGCTCGACGACGGTGGCGCCGAGGCCTGCGGGCCGGACGGATGCGCGGTGCCTCAGCACTGACGGCCGCCTGATCGCGCAGGTCGGCGCCCATGCATAAGCGTTCCTTGGGAGCTTCGCGCAGAATTCTGCGATGGACTTCGACTTCACGGGGCCGCACAGTGGTCCCATGGAGACCTTCGAGACCCTCGTCCGTGCCGAGTTCGCCCCGAAGAACACCTACCTGAACACCGCCGGCAACGGCCTGCTCCCGGCCCGCACCGTGACCGCCCTGCACCGGGCGGTGCGGCTACGGGCCGAGGGCAGGCCGCTCGGTTCCCTGTACGAGGACGTGGAAGCCGTCCGAGCCTCCTTCGCCCGGCTGGCCGGCGTGCCGGTGGAGCGGGTGGCCACCGGCGCCTCCGTCGCCGAGTACGGAGCCCTGATCGCCGCCTCGCTGCCCGCCGGGGCCGAAGTCCTCACCGCCGAGGCCGACTTCTCCTCGCTGGTGAACCCCTTCCACATGCGCGCGGACCTCACGGTGCGCGTCGTCCCGCTGCAGCGGCTGGCCGAGTCCGTCCGGCCCGGCACCGCGCTCGTCGCGGTCAGCGCCGCCCAGTCCGCCGACGGCCGCCTGGCCGACCTGCCCGCGGTGCGCGCCGCCGCCCGGACGCACGGGGCCCGCGTCTACGTCGACGCCTCCCAGTCGGCCGGCTGGCTGCGCGTCGACCCGGACGGCTACGACTTCCTCGCCGCCGTCGGCTTCAAGTGGCTCATGGGCCCGCACGGCGCCGCGTTCTTCGTCGCCCCGGGCGCCGCCGACGACTTCGGCGGGCTCACCCCGCTGCTCGCCGGCTGGTCCGCCGGTGAGCGGCCCTGGGACAGCTGCTACGGCCCGGTCACCGAACTCGCCCACGCCGTCCGGCGGTTCGACGTCAGCCCCGCCCTGTTCACCTACGCCGGGCTGCGCACCTCCCTCGAACTGATCGAGGAACTGGGCGCGGAAGCCGTCCACGCGCACGACGTCGCGCTGGCCGATCGGTTCCGCAAGGGGCTCGGCTCCCTCGGGCACGAGCCGGTTGCGGCGCCGGGCTCCGCGATCGTGTCCGTACCCGGACTCGGCCGTCGCCAGGGCGAGTTGAGTGCCGCCGGCATCGAGGTGTCCGACCGGGCGGGCAACCTGCGCGCCGCGTTCCACCTCTACAACACGGAGGCGGACGTGGACCGGCTGCTGGACGTGCTGGCCGGGTGAGAACAGCCGGCAGACACAGCCGGGCAGGGGCCTCCCGTCCCACACGAGGAGGCCCCTGCCCTGGATCAGAGGGAAGCGCGGGTCACTTCACGGGAGTGAAATCCCTCGCCCCGATGCTGCCTTCTCCGGGGGGCGACCCCCGGAGCCCCGGCCGGGCTCAGCGCACCGGAGTGAAATCCCTCGCCCCGATGAACTCCGGCCGCCGGACCGGTGCCGCGAACGGCTCCACCGCCGTGTTCTCGACGCTGTTGAACACGATGAAGACGTTGCTGCGCGGGTACGGCGTGATGTTGTCGCCGGAGCCGTGCATGCAGTTGCAGTCGAACCAGGTGGCCGAGCCGGCCTTGCCGGTGAAGAGCCTGATGCCGTACTCGCTCGCGAGCGCGGTCAGTGCCTCGTCGGACGGCGTGCCCGCGTCCTGCATCTGCAGCGACTTCTTGTAGTTGTCCTGGGGCGTGGCGCCGGCGCAGCCCAGGAACGTCCTGTGCGACCCCGGCATGATCATCAGACCGCCGTTGGTGTCGAAGTTCTCGGTCAGCGCGATCGAGACGGACACCGTGCGCATGTTCGGCAGGCCGTCCTCGGCGTGCCAGGTCTCGAAGTCCGAGTGCCAGTAGAAGCCGCTGGCCCCGAAGCCCGGCTTGACGTTGATCCGGGACTGGTGGACGTAGACGTCCGAGCCGAGGATCTGCCGCGCCCGGCCGACCACCCGTTCGTCGCGCACCAGGTTCGCGAACACCTCGCTGATCCGGTGCACCTCGAAGACCGAGCGGATCTCCTTGGACTTGGGCTCGACGATCGAACGTTCGTCGGCCCGGATCGCCGGGTCGCTCACCAGCCGGTCCAGCTCCCGCTTGTAGACGGCGACCTCGTCCGGGGCGATGAGCTGGTCGACGGCGAGGAAGCCGTCGCGCTCGTACGCCTGGAGGTCGGCGCCCGCGATCGGTCCGGGCGTGTCCGGGGAACCCCAGACGACCGGGTCCTGGCGGGGGGCGGTCACCTCGGTGGTGCCGCGGGTGGGGTACAGGTCGGTGACGCTCGTGGTCGTCATGCGGTTCACACCTCCTCGGGCTCGGTGAGCAGCGGGTAGACGCCGTTCTCGTCGTGGTCCTCGCGGCCGGTCACGGGCGGGTTGAAGACGCAGATGCAGTGGAAGTCCTCCTTGACCTTGAGCGTGTGCCGCTCGTGGCCGTTCAGGAGGTACATCGTGCCGGGCGTGATGTGGTACGTCTTCCCGGTCTCGCGGTCGGTCAGCTCCGCCTCGCCCTTCGTGCAGACGACGGCCTCGATGTGGTTCGCGTACCACATGTCGGTCTCCGTGCCCGCGTACAGGATCGTCTCGTGCACGGAGAAGCCGACCTTCTCCTTGGCGAGGACGATCCGCTTGCTCTCCCAGGTGCCGGATGCCGCCTTCACATGCCGGTCGGTGCCTTCGATCTCCTTGAACGAACGGACGATCACGGTGTTGCGATGCCTCCTAGGTGGGGGTTCGGACAGGTGGGGGGTTCGGACAGGTGAAAGGGTCAGACGGTTTCCCGCACGGCGCGGGCGAGGCTGCGCAGGCCCTCGTCCAGCTCGTCCGGGGTGATGGTGAGGGCCGGCAGGAGTTTGACGACCTCGCTCTCCGGACCCGACGTCTCGACGAGCAGACCGAGTTCGAAGGCGCGCCGGGCGACCCGCGAGGCACGCGCCTTGTCGTGGAACTCCATGCCCCACACCAGGCCGCGGCCGCGGTACTCCTTGACGTCGGCCAGGTTCTCCTCGGTGATCGAGATCAGCGCCTGCTCGATCTGCTCGCCGCGCGTCCGGGTCTGCTTCTCCATGGCCGCCCCGTCGGCCCAGTAGGCCTCCAGGGCGGCCGTGGCGGTGACGAACGCCGGGTTGTTGCCGCGGAAGGTGCCGTTGTGCTCGCCCGGCTCCCAGATGTCCAGCTCGGGCTTGAACAGACACAGCGACATGGGCAGCCCGTATCCGCTGATGGACTTGGACACGGTGACGACGTCCGGCGTGATCCCGGCCTCCTCGAAGGAGAAGAACGCGCCGGTGCGCCCGCAGCCCATCTGGATGTCGTCGACGATCAGCAGCATGTCCTGGCGCGCGCACAGGTCGGCGAGCGCCCGCAGCCACGCGGGGCGTGCCACGTTGATGCCGCCCTCGCCCTGCACGGTCTCGACGATCACCGCGGCGGGCTTGTTGAGCCCGGAGCCCTGGTCCTCCAGGATCCGCTCGAACCAGAGGAAGTCCGGGACCTGGCCGTCGAAGTAGTTGTCGAACGGCATGGGCGTGCCGTGCACCAGCGGAACACCGGCGCCGGCCCGCTTGAAGGCGTTGCCGGTGACGGCGAGGGAGCCCAGCGACATCCCGTGGAAGGCATTGGTGAACGACACGATGGCCTCGCGTCCCTTCACCTTCCGCGCCAGCTTCAGCGCGGACTCGACGGCGTTCGTCCCCGTCGGCCCCGGGAACATGACCTTGTACGGCAGGTCGCGCGGACGCAGCACCAGGTCCTGGAACGTCTGCAGGAACTGGCGTTTGGCGGTGGTCGACATGTCGAGCCCGTGCGTGACGCCGTCGCGCTCCAGGTAGTCGATCAACGCCCGTTTCAGGACGGGGTTGTTGTGGCCGTAGTTGAGCGAACCGGCGCCCGCGAAGAAGTCGAGGTACTCGTGTCCGTCCTCGTCGTACAGATGGCTGCCGCGCGCGCGGTCGAACACGGTGGGCCAGCCGCGGCAGTAGCTGCGCACCTCGGACTCCAGGGTCTCGAAGACGCTCAGGTCGGGCTGGGTGATGGTCACGACGAATCGCTCCTCGGGTGGGGAGAGGGGGAGGTCGGTCGAGGTCGGAAGGGGAAGTGAGTGACGGTCAGGCGGGGCCGGTCGGTCAGGTCGGCCAGGCCGGCCAGGTCAGAGGGCGAGCGGCCCGATGCGGTACAGGACCTCGGGGTCGTGCGGCCCGTCCGGGAACTGCTCGGCCCCGAACAGGACCTCGCGCTCGACCGGGGCGTTGTGGCGGGCCGCGTAGGAGGTGAAGAGCCGCTCGGAGGCGATGTTGCCCGGGGTGATCGTGGTCTCGACGGCGGTCAGCCCGCGCTCGGCGGCGACGCGCGCGGTCAGCGCGTCCAGCAGCCGGGCGGCCAGGCCCTTGCCGCGGTGGCCGGCGTCGACGGCGACCTGCCACACCAGGAGGGTGCGGGGGCGGTCGGGCCGCACGTATCCGGTGACGAAACCGACGGGCGCGCCGTCGGCGCCGCGCGCCACCGCGGAGGTGGCGGCGAAGTCGCGGCACCACAGCAGATAGCTGTACGAGGAGTTCACATCCAGCGTTCCGGAGTCCTTGGCGAGCCGCCAGAGCGCGGCGCCGTCGGCGACGGCGGGACGCTCGACGGAGATGGCGTCCGGCATTTCCGTGCGGTCGGTTCGCAGGTCTGCTTGTGCGGCAGTCATGCGAATTGAACTTACCGAGCCGAATTCAAAAATGCATCGTCGGATGCCCTTACGTGACACGCCTGCTTGTGTTATCACGCGGGCGCGCGTTCGCGCGTAGGGCTGGCGTGATGTGGGGTTTTGTCCATCTGTGCCCGGGCAAAAAGGGCAGGACTATGGGGTGTGTCACAATGACGTAACTCTCCCGGAATCCCTTGGAATTGCATCGCTGAGTGTTCGCGGAATCTATGTGTTTAGGGTCCGGAAAACGGGGCAGAAGAAGACGGGAAGCTGCCTGGTTCATATTCTCGGAATTACTTTGTTGCATTCATGTCCCGGTAACCCCGTCAATGCGTTGGAAAGCGGTCCGTTCGACCTCCGTGAGGTGGGGTGCCGGACCGGTCCGGGCGGGATGGGCGACGGAGCGGGGCGGCCCGACCGCCGGGCCAGGTGCGGGGGTCGGAGTGAGACCTGGGACGAATCAAACATCCACTTTCGGCCATCGTGCCGCCGCAGCGGGCCCCGGCACGCGTGGGCATCCGGCCCGGACCGCCGGGTGCTCCGGGCCGTCCGGGTGGTCCGATGGGCCCGGATTCCGGGTCCGGTCGTCTCTCGATCGCCGCGGGGGCGACGGCGACGCATTCGAGCGTATCCGGCGGCCGTCACCCGCCTCCGCCCGGTGATGCCCGAGGGGCAGGCAGGCCGGCGGCGGAGGGAGGGGGTGGACGCGGCCCCGCGGTGGCTCATTAGGGTGCGGGACATGAGCGATGGCGCGGTGCTGCACGTGAAGGGGCGGGTGCTCGTCGGCCCCGACGAGGACCAGGTCCGGGACGAGCTGTGGGTGGTCGGCGGCCGGATCACGTACGAGTGCCCCATCGGTGCCCGGGACGTGCGGACCGTGGCGGGCTGGGCGCTGCCCGGCCTGGTCGACGCCCACTGCCACGTCGGTCTGGACGCGCACGGCCCGGTCGCGGACGACGTCTCCGAGAAGCAGGCACTGACCGACCGCGAGGCCGGCACGCTGCTGATCCGCGACGCCGGCTCCCCCTCGGACACCCGCTGGATCGACGAGCGCGACGACCTGCCGAAGATCATCCGGGCGGGCCGGCACATCGCCCGCACCCGCCGCTACATCCGCAACTACGCCCACGAGATCGAGCCCGAGGACCTGGTCGCGTACGTCGCCCAGGAGGCCCGGCGCGGCGACGGCTGGGTCAAGCTGGTCGGCGACTGGATCGACCGCGACCTCGGCGACCTGTCCGCCTGCTGGCCCCGCGAGGCCGCCGAGGCGGCGATCACGGAGGCGCACCGCCTGGGCGCGCGCGTCACCGCGCACTGCTTCGCCGAGGACTCCCTGCGCGACCTCGTGGAGGCGGGCATCGACTGCGTCGAACACGCCACGGGCCTGACGGAGGACTTGATCCCGCTGTTCGCCGAGCGCGGCGTCGCGATCGTCCCCACCCTGGTCAACATCGCCACCTTCCCCGCTCTGGCGGCCGGCGGCGAGTCGAAGTACCCGCGCTGGTCGGCGCACATGCGCAGCCTCCACGAGCGCCGCTACGACACCGTCCGCGCCGCCCACGACGCGGGCATCCCGGTGTACGTCGGCACGGACGCCGGAGGCGCGCTGCCGCACGGCCTGGTCGCCGGCGAGGTCGAGGAACTGGTCACGGCCGGCATCCCGCCCCTTCAGGCCCTGTCCGCGGCGACCTGGGCGGCACGCTCGTGGCTCGGCCGGCCCGGCCTGGACGAGGGCGCGCCGGCGGACCTCGTCGTCTACGAGACGGACCCGCGCGCGGACGTACGGGTGCTGGCGGGCCCGCGCCAGGTGGTGCTGAACGGCAGGATCGTCGCCTAGCGCCGGTCAGCGGCTCGTGCGGCAGCGGTCAGCGGTTGTCGCCGCACCGGGTTGACGGAACGTGACCGGTGGGGGTCCCGCTCGTTGCGCACTCCCGTCGTGCGCGCCGGGGCGTCCACCAGCGCCTTCGCACGGAAGGGGGAAGAGGAGGGACGACAGGGAACGCCCGTGCCGAAAGAATCGAAAACCAGGCCGGAAACCCCACGATGGAGTGAAGTCACGCTGGATCGCTGTCCGTTCACTCTCAGTGCGTAATCCTTTCGGGGTCCCAAGCAGTCATCTCTGGGGGTCCCACACCGTGAACGGCCACACCTTCCGCCTGCCCGCGCGCCGTTGCGCCACCGCCGCCGCGGCCACCGTCCTGGCCGCCGGCCCGGTGACGCTGGCCGGCGCGGGCTCCGCCCACGCGACCGCCGACCACGGCCGCGCGAGCGCGTCCGTGCTGCGCACCGGCCTCGACGTGTCCCTGCTCAACAAGTCGGTGAACGTCCCGCTCGCCGTCTCCCTCGACGAGGTCCAGGCACCGCGCAGCGCCGAGCAGACGGCGCTGACGGCCCGTCTCGACGGCGTGAACGGCGGAAAGCCGTTCAGCGTGCTGCGCGCGGACGTGGCGAAGTCCGCCGCGACGACCTCGGCGGCCAAGGCCGAGGGCACCGTGACCCTCGCCCACGCCCGCATCCACGTCCCCGGCCTCCCCCTGCTGTCCCTCATCGAGGTCGACCAGGTCACCTCCCGCGCGACCTGCGAGGCGGGCAAGCCCCCGGTGGCGACGAGCAACGTCCTGGGCGCCGTGACGGTGCTCGGCAAGAAGGTGACCCTCACTTCCGGCGGCACGACCGCTGTTCAGGTCCCCGGCGTCGGAGGGGTCCGCCTGGACCTCTCCCAGCGCGAGACCACCTCCCGCACGGCCGCGGCGACGGCCCTCCGGCTGAAGGTCTCCGTCAACCCGCTGAAGCTCAACGTCGCCGAGGTGGAGGGCACGTTGACCCTCGCCAGGACGACGTGCGAGTCCCCGACACCCGCCGAGGAGCCGTCGGCGCCCTCCACACCCCCCACCCCCGACACGAAACCCCAGGCCGCCCCCGCCGCGAAGCAGGACCTCGCGGAAACAGGAGGCAGCTCCCTGACCCCATACCTGGCAGGCGGCTCGGCCGTGCTGCTGGCAGCGGGCGGGGGAGCGGTGGCGTTCGCCCGCAGGCGCAAGGGGAGGGACTGAGCCACCGGGCGGGCGGGACGATGGCAGGTGGCGCACGTCAGTGACGGCGCGCGCCAGCCGTGCAGCGGGCGTGTACGCCCGGTTCTCGATCTTCCAAGGTGACGCGGTCCACTGGCGATGGAACCTCTGGCAGCCCGCTCCAGGCCGCACCGCTGCCCGGCCCCCTACACGGAGCGCAACGCACCCCCCAACGCCACCAAGAACCCGTCCGCCACCCCCAGGCCCCGCACCGCGACTCGTAGCCACTCCGCCCCCAGCCCGGGAAACGTGTCCCCGCGCCGCACCGCGTACCCGCGCTCGCGCAGCCGGTGGCGTACCTCCGCGGCGCCCGGCAACCGCACCAGCACGAAGGGGCCCTCGGCCGGCTCCACCACCCGGACCCCGTGCGCCCCCAACGCCCCCAGGCCCGCCACCAGGTGGGCCCGGTCCGCCGCGATGCGGTGGGCCGCCGCTTCCGCCTCGGCCAGTGCGCGTGGTTCCACGCACGCCTGCGCCGCCGCGAGCGCCGGGGTGGACACCGGCCACAGCGGCTGGGCGCGCTCCAGTTCGGCGACGGTCTCCGGGTCGGACAGGACGTAGCCGATCCGCAGACCGGCCAGCCCCCAGGTCTTGGTCAGGCTGCGCAGCACCACCAGCCCGGGCACGTCCGTGCGGCCGGCCAGCGCCTCCCGCTCGCCAGGGACGGCGTCCATGAAGGCCTCGTCCACGACCAGCACCCGCCCGGGGCGGGCCAGGCGGGCGATCGCGGCCGCCGGGTGCAGTACCGACGTCGGGTTCGTCGGGTTGCCGATCACGACCAGGTCCGCGTCCTCGGGGACGGCCGCCGGGTCGAGGCGGAAGCCGTCCTCCGCGCGGAGCAGCACCCGGTCCACGGTGTGGCCCGCGGCCCGCAGCGCCGCCTCCGGCTCCGTGAACTGCGGATGGACGACGACCGGCCGCCGTACCTTCAGGGCGCGCGCCAGCAGCACGAACGCCTCCGCCGCCCCCGCCGTCAGCAGCACCCGCTCCACCGGCAGCCCGTGCCGTGCCGCCACCGCGGCCCGTGCGATCCGGCCGTCCGGGTAGGCGGCCAGACCGGCGAGCGAGTCGGCGATCCGGTCCCGCAGCCAGGCCGGCGGAGTGTCCGCGCGGACGTTCACCGCGAGGTCGACCAGCGTCGCACCTTCGTCCCGTACCTCCGCGTCCCCGTGGTGCCGCAGGTCGTGACCGTCGTGTGCGTCCCCGAAGGAGCCCTCAGTGCGCATGCGAGTGAGCGTGCCCTCCGTGATGGTGGTGCCCGTGGCCGTCGTCGTCCGGATGGAAGTGCGGCTGCTGCGGCAGCCCCACCTTGTCCTCGAAGCCCGGCAGCGCGATGCGGTACACGCACGAGTCGCAGTTCATCCGCAGATCGCCCTTCACCGCCTCCTCGTACCGCTCCAGCACCAGATCCAGCAGCTCCGGCTCGGGACCGATGACGGCCGCGGACCGCACCTCGACCTCCGGGTGCGCCGCCGCCCACTCCCGCGTCTGCTGCCGCACCCGGTCCGGCAGGATCCCGGTGAACAGGAAGTACGGCAGGACGACGATCCGCTTCGCGCCCAGCCGCGCACACCGCTCCAAACCGCTCGGCACGTCCGGCGCCGCCAGCGACACGAACGCCGTCTCCACGCCCGCGTATCCGCGTCCCTCCCACAGCAGCCGCGCCGCCTTCAACACCTCGGCGTTGGCGTCGGGATCGGTCGAGCCGCGCCCGACGAGCAGCACGGTCACGTCCGACCGGTCCGCGTCCGTGCCCTCCAGCGCCTCCTCGAGCCGCCGCTCCAGGACCCCCAGCAGCGCGGGATGCGGGCCCAGCGGACGGCCGTAGGTGTACGAGATCCCCGGGTGCCGTTCCTTCTCACGGGCCAGCGCCGCCGGGATGTCGCCCTTGGCGTGCCCGGCGGACACCAGCATCAGCGGGACGGCCGCGAACCGCCGTACACCCCGCGCCACCATTCCGGCGACGGCGTCGCCCAGTGGCGGCGGGGACAACTCGATGAAGCCGCCGGCGACGGGCACGTCGGTCAGGCGGAGCTGCAACTGCCGGACGAAGTCGCGGAACGCCTCGGCCCCGGCGTCGTCCCGGGTGCCATGACCGGCGATGAGCAGGGCGGGCGGCGGGGTGGTCACGATTGCTCCTCGGAGTGTGAAACGGGGTGGTACAGCAGGGCGTTGAGCGCGGCGGCGGCGACCGCCGAACCGCCCTTCTCGGACACGTTGCTCACGGCGGGCAGCCCGCTGGCACGCAACGCGGCCTTGGACTCGGCGGCCCCGACGAAGCCGACGGGCAGGCCGATGACGAGCGCGGGCGAGACGTCCAGCGCCAGCAGCTCCTCCAGGGCGGTCGGCGCACAGCCGATCACCCACAGGGCGCCCGGCCCGACCTCCTCGTACGCCAGCCGTATCGCATGGGCCGAACGGGTCAGTCCGGTGCCGGACCCGGCGTCCTTCAGCCGGCACACGGTCTCCCGCCGGGTGATACCGGCCGCGACCATCTCCACGTCCACGACGACCGGCGCTCCGGCGTGCAGCGCCGCATGCGCCCTGGCCAGCTCGCCCTCGTCCATGACGAGATCGCCGGCGTACTCCAGGTCGGCGGAGGAGTGGACGACCCGCTCCACCACCGACCGGGTCAGCGGCGGGAGGCGCGAGGTGTCCAGCCGGGCCCGCAGCCGCCGGAAGGACTCCTGCTCGATGGGGTGGACCACACGGTTCACTGGGTGCCCTCCTGCGTGCGCGCGCGCTCCTGCCAGCGGTAGCCCCGCGGGGTCACCATGCGCCCCGCGATGTTCCGGGTCGCGGTGTTGCCCACGGTCACGACCGTCATCATGTCGACCGTCGCCGGGTCCAGCCCGGCCAGCGTCGTCACACGGCTCGACTCGTCCGGACGGGACGCGTTGCGTACGACGCCGACCGGCGTCGCCGGCTCCCGGTGCTCGGCGAGGACGGCGAGCGCCTTCGGCAGCTGCCAGTCCCGGCCCCGGGAGCGGGGGTTGTAGAAGGTCACCACGATGTCGGCCTCGGCCGCGGCCCGCACCCGCCGCTCGATGACCTCCCACGGCGTGTGCAGGTCGGAGAGGCTGATCGACACGTGGTCGTGCCCGAGCGGCGCACCGAGGATCGCCCCGGCCGCCAGCGCCGCCGTCACGCCGGGCACACCGACCACGTCGATGTCGTCCGACGCCTCGGCGAGCGCGGGCGAGGCCATGGCGTAGACGCCCGCGTCGCCGCTGCCGATCAGCGCGACCGCGTGCCCGCGCCGGGCCTCGGCGACCGCCGTGCGCGCCCGTTCCTCCTCGGCTCCGAGGCCCGACTCCAGGATCCGGGTGCCCGGGCGCAGCAGGTCGCGGATCTGGTCGACGTACTGGTCGAGCCCCACGAGCACGGAGGCGCGCCGCAGCTCACCGGCCGCGCGCGGGGTCAGCAGGTCCCGGGCGCCGGGACCGAGTCCGACGACCGCGAGCCTGCCGCGCCCCGGACGCCGCGCCACGGCGCAGGTCGCCATGGCCGGCAGCCCGTCGGCACGCTCGGACTTCCGCTTGGGCACGAGGAGTTCACCGCCGCGCGCCAGCGCCGCCGCCTCCGCCACGGAAGGGGTGCCGACGGCCGCGAGCGGCGCGCCGGACGGGTTGGGCACCTCGACGGCCGCCAGTTCCCCGGCCGGATACGTCACCAGGGGCACCCCCAGCCGCTCGGCGGCGGTCACGATGCCCGGCTCCTGCGACTTGGCGTCCACGGTGGCGAGTTCGGCCACCGACCTCACCGACAGCCCCGCCTCCCGGAGCGCGTCCTCGACCAGCCCGAGCACCTCCTCGACCGGCGCTCCCTTGGACGCCCCCACCCCGACGACCAGGGACGGCGGCCGGAGGATCACCTCCCGCTCACCCGGTTCGACGGCCCGGTCCGTCAGCCGGACGGTGTACGACCCCTGCGCCGAGGCCGGCAGCGGCGGCAGCGGCCACGGCACCTCGGCCTCCAACGCCACCGGTTCGCCGTCCAGCAGGGCCCGAGACACCGCGGCCACCGATCCCTCGTACGGGAACCCGAGCGTGTCGAGACCCGGCAGCCCCACGGCGTCCGTCGCCGTCGTCAACACCGGCTCGGCGCCCAGCAACTCGCCCACCTCGCGGGCGAGTCCGTTGGCGCCGCCGCCGTGCCCGCCGACCAGCGACACCGCGAACCGGCCGCCCTCGTCCACACACACCACACCCGGGTCGGCCGTCTTGTCGCCGAGCAGCGGCGCGATCAGCCGCACCACCGCACCCGTCGCCAGGAAGCACACCAGCTGCTCGCACTCCGCGAACGCGGCCCGTACGGCCTCCCTGACGGGACCCTCGTACACCCGGGTGCGGTCCGGCCACGCCGCGGCCAGCCGGTCCCGCGCCGCCGCCCCCGCCGCGGTGGCGGAAATCAGGCCGATCACTGGTCAACTCCTTCGTCGGAAACCGGGGTTCTGATGCCCCAGAGCAGAAACACGGGATTGGTGGCCGCCAGCCGGGTCACGTCCCCCGGCAGCGGCGCCAGCCGCGACGACTGGAGCAGCACGCCGTCGCACACGAACCCGGCGGACGTGAGCGCCGCCCGCGCCGCCGGCACCCGGTCCAGCGCGGCCATGGCGACGACCACGGTCCGCCGCGCCCGCCGCGCGCACGCGCCGACGATCGCGGGCAGGTCCGCGCCCCCGCCGCCGACGAACACCGCGTCGGGGTCCTCCAGCCCGTCCAGGGCGGAGGGCGCCGCGCCCCGCACCACACGCACGTCCACGCCGTGGGCCCGCGCGTTCGCGCGGACGCGCTCCGCCCCGTCCGCCGTCTTCTCGACGGCGACGACGGCCGCGCCGAGCCGCGCGCACTCCACGGCCACCGACCCCGACCCGGCGCCCACGTCCCACACCAGGTCGCCGAGGTGCGGCCCGAGCCGGGCCAGGGCCAGCGCCCGCACCTCGAACTTGGTGATCATCGAGTCGCGGTGCGCGAACGCGCCCTCGTCCAGCGCCCATCCGCCGGAACGGCCTGGAACCCCGGCGACCGTACGCACCGCCCCCAGCGCCCGCCCCTCGTCCAGGCAGACCACCACGCTCACCGCCGGCCCCCAGTCGCGGGCGGCGGCCTCCGCGGGCGTCACCCGCTCCACGCGTTCCCGCTCCGGATCGCCGAGCGCGCTCGCCACGACCAGCACCCGGTCGCCGCAGGTACCGGCCAGCGCGGCCCCCAGCTCGGCGGGCCCGGCCCCCGGCCCGGTCAGCACGGCGACCTTCGGCCGGACCCGGCAGACGTTGACGGCCGTGCGCAGCTCCCTGCCGTGCGCGCTGACGACCACGGCGTCGTCCCAGGGCAGCCCCAGCCGCGCGAAGGCGGCGGCGACGGAGGAGACACCCGGACGGACGTCCAGCCTCCCGGACCCGAACCGCTCGGCCAGCGCCCGCACGATCCCGAAGAAGCCGGGGTCGCCGGAGGCCAGCACGACCACGCGCCGCTCCTTGCCGGCGTACTCCTCGATGACGTCGAGCGCCGGCGCCAGCGGCCCCAGCACCACCCGCTCGGCGGTCCGAGGGAGCAGTGCGGCGTCCAGGTGCCGCCGTCCGCCCACGACGAGCTCGGCGCCGCGCAGCACCTCACCGTCGTACGCCGCGCCCGTGCCCGTACCGACGACCGTGATCCTCGAGGTCATGTGCTCGCACCCCGGGCGCGCAGGGCCTTGCGGGCCTCGGGGTCGGCCTTGCGGTAGCCGTGGAAGTGGCCGGGGTGGTACAGGTGCGAGCGGGTGCCGTGCGCGTCCAGCGCCGGGCCGACCAGGAAGAGGGTGTGCTTCCAGAGCCTGTGCTCCTTGACCGTCTCCTCCAGCGTCCCGATCGTGCACTTCACGACCAGTTCCTCCGGCCAGGTCGCCTGGTACGCCACGACGACCGGCGTGGACGTCGGATAGCCGCCCTCCAGCAGCTCCCGCACCAGCTGCCCGCTGCGCGCCGCTGACAGGAAGACCGCCATCGTGGTGCCGTGCCGGGCGAACTCGCGCACCTCCTCGCCGGGCGGCATCGGCGTCTTGCCGCCGCCCAGCCGGGTCAGCACGACCGACTGCGCCACCTCGGGAATGGTCAGCTCGCGCTGCGCGAGCGCGGCCACGGCGGAGAAGGACGACACACCGGGCACGACCTCGGTGGCGATCCCGATGCGCGCGCACCGGTCGAGCTGCTCCTGCGTGCCGCCCCACAGCGCCGGGTCGCCGGAGTGGATGCGGGCCACCTTCAGGCCCTCGGCACGGGCCCGCTCGTACACGGCGACGACGTCCTCCAGGGACATGGCCGCCGAGTCCAGGATCTCCGCGCCCTCACGCGCGTGTTCGAGGACCTCCGCCTGGACCAGGCTGGCCGCCCAGATCACGACGTCGGCCTCGGCGATCGCGCGCGCGGCACGGAACGTCAGCAGGTCGGCGGCGCCGGGGCCGGCACCGACGAAGGTCACCTTGCCGGTGGGGGCATCGGCCATGAGGTCGGATCCTCTCGTACGGAATGTCACGGTGTGTGGGGGTGTGAAGACGGCCGGATGTGCGCGATCGGGGGTCGATCGGATAGCAAGGGCACATGGCGGTCTTCGTCGCGCTCGGCGCGTTCCTGATGACGCTGGCCGGCGGCTGGACGGCACAGCGGGTGACCGACCGTCGCCACCTGGTCCTCGGACTGGCGGGCGGCCTGATGCTGGGCGTGGTCGGCCTGGATCTGCTGCCGGAGGCGCTGCACGCGGCGCGCCGGGAGGTGTTCGGCGTACCCGCGGCCCTGCTGCTGTTCGTGGCCGGCTTCCTGATGGCCCACCTGGTCGAGCGGCTGCTGGCCGCACGGCAGGCCGCGCACGGCGGCGAGGAGCATGATCACCGTCGCGCGCCCGAGGTGGGCCTGACGGCCGCCGCGGCGATGGTCGGCCACAGCGCGATGGACGGCCTGGCGATCGGCGCGGCCTTCCAGGTGGGCGGCGGCATGGGCGCGGCCGTGGCACTCGCCGTGATCGCACACGACTTCGCCGACGGCTTCAACACCTTCACCCTCACCAGCCTGTACGGCAACGCCCGCCGCAAGGCTCTCGCGATGCTGTTCGCGGACGCCGTCGCACCCCTCGCCGGAGCGGCCGCCTCGGCGTTCCTCACCATCCCGGAGCCGGTCCTCGGCGGCTATCTCGGCCTGTTCGGCGGTGCGCTGCTGTACCTCGCCGCCGCCGAGATCCTGCCCGAGGCCCACCATGAGCACCCGGCCCGCTCCACCCTGCTGTGCACGGTGGCCGGCGCCGCGTTCATCTGGCTGGTGGTCGGCATCTCCGGATGACCGCGTGCCCGGAGTCACAGCTTCCCGCCCCGCCCGCCGTCCCGCCGGGGCGGCGCGATCAGCGTCGACAGATACGGCAACGGCGCCCCGTCCAGCTCGGCGGCCGGACGCACCGACTCCTCGGGCAGCCCGAGGGCCGACCCCCACACGGCGTCCCCGAGCCGCCCGGTCTCCCTCAGCACCTCGGCGACCTCGGCGGCCTGCCGCCCGAACTTGTACGCCACGACCGTCCCCGGCCCGGCCAGCGCCTCCTTCAGCACGGCGGACCCGGCGGTCACCGGCACCAGCGTCAACGGCTCGGTGCCCTCGGTGAGCACGGCCCCGGACCGCGCCGCCAGATCCTGCATGGCGGTGATGCCGGGCACGGTCTCCACGACCACGCCGGGCACCAGACCGGCGACGGTCTGCGCGAGATACGTGAACGTCGAGTACACGTTGGGGTCGCCGATGGTGGCGAAGGCGACCGAGCCGTGCTCCCTCAGCAGCCCGGCGACCCGCTCGCCCGCCGCGTCCCACGCGGCCTCCCGGCGCGCCCGGTCGGACCGCTCGTTCAGCGCGAACACCACCCGGACGACCTTCTCCTCGGGCACGTAGTGCAGCACGGTCGCCTCGGCTCGTCCCCGCTCCCCGGTGTCCATCACGGGGACGACGACGACATCGGCCGCGCGCAGCGCGCCCACGCCCTTGACGGTCACCAGCTCCGGATCGCCCGGACCGACCCCGACCCCGATCAGCCTGCTGCTCATGACGTCCGGCACCTCTCCACGAACCGACGGGCGACACCGGGCGCGGCGGCCCAGTGCGTGTGCAGATAACTCGCGTGCACGCCCTGCTGTACGAAACCCTCGACCCGCCGCACGGGAGCCCTCAGCCCCCAGGCGGGAGCCGCTCCGGCGCCGGGCTCGAGGACCGTGCGATGGAACTCGTGCCCCCGCATCCGCGTCCCGGCGGCGGCCAGCGCACTGTCCCCGACGGCCACCGCGTCCCGGTAGCCGAGGGTCAGCCGTTCAGTCATGCGTGCGGTGGCGTCGAGCACGCCGCACATGGGGCGGCCGTCCAGCTCCCGGCACAGATACAGCAGCCCGGCGCACTCGGCGGCGACGGGAGCACCGCTCAGCGCGAGCTCGGCGACGGCCTTGCGGAGAGGTTCGTTGGCGGACAGCTCGGCGGCGTACACCTCGGGGAACCCGCCGCCGATCACGATCCCGCGCGTCCCCTCGGGCAGTCGCTCGTCGCGGAGCGGATCGAAGGGGACGACGCCGGCGCCGGCGGCACGCAACAGCTCGGCGTGCTCGGCGTAGGAGAACGTGAACGCCTCTCCGCCGGCGACGGCGACCACCGTCCCGTCCTGGGGCGATCCGGCCACGGCCTCGGCCGCGTCCCAGGCCGCACCCGGCAACGCACCCGCGCTCCGCGCCAGCGCCACCAGCGCGTCCAGGTCACAACCGTCCGAGACCTGCGCCCCCATCGCCGCGACCGCCTCCACGGCCGCCGCCCGCCGCTCGGCGACCGGCACCAGCCCGAGATGCCGCGACGGCGTGTCGACCTGCGGCGCCCGCCGCAGCACCCCGAGCACAGGCACCCCGACCGAGTCCAGCGCCTCCCGCAACAGCACCTCGTGCCGATCCGAGGCGACCTTGTTGAGGATCACCCCTCCGACCCGCACCTCCGGATCCCATGTCACGAACCCGTGCACCAGCGCGGCCACCGACCGCGACTGCGAGGACGCGTCCACGACGAGCACGACGGGGGCCCGCAGCAGCTTCGCCACCTGCGCCGTGGACGCCAGCTCACCCTCGCCCGCCGCCCCGTCGTACAACCCCATCACGCCCTCGACGACCGCGATGTCGCACCCGCGCGCCCCGTGCAGGAACAGCGGCCCGACCAGCTCGGGCCCGCACAGGTAGGCGTCCAGGTTGCGCCCCACGCGCCCGGTGGCGAGCGCGTGGTACCCGGGATCGATGTAGTCCGGCCCGACCTTGTGCGGGGACACGGACAGTCCCCGCCCGGCCAGGGCGGCCATCAGCCCCGTGGCGACGGTGGTCTTGCCGCTGCCGGAGGCCGGCGCGGCGACGACCAGCCGGGGCACGGACGGGGAACTCACCACTCGATGCCCCTCTGACCCTTCTGCCCGACGTCCATGGGGTGCTTGACCTTGGACATGTCGGTGACGAGGTCGGCGAAGCCGACGAGCCTCTCCGGGGCGTTCCGCCCGGTGATCACCACATGCTGGGTGCCCGGCCGGTCGCGCAGCACGTCGACGACCTCGTCGGTGTCGACCCACCCCCAGTGCATCGGGTACGCGAACTCGTCCAGCACGTACAGCCGGTACGTCTCGGCCGCCAGGTCCCGCTTGACCTGCTCCCAGCCCTCGCGGGCCTTGGCCTCGTTGTCCATCTGGGCATCCCGCTGGACCCACGACCAGCCCTCGCCCATCTTGTGCCAGGCGACGCTCCCGCCCTCGCCGGAGTCGCCGAGCACGCGCAGCGCCCGCTCCTCGCCGACCCGCCACTTCGCCGACTTGACGAACTGGAACACCCCGATCGGCCAGCCCTGGTTCCAGGCGCGCAGCGCCAGCCCGAAGGCGGCGGTGGACTTGCCCTTGCCGACGCCGGTGTGCACGACCACGAGCGGCCGATTGCGCCGCTGACGTGTCGTCAGCCCGTCGTCCGGCACGACACTCGGCTGCCCCTGTGGCATTACGCGGCCCTCCTGTTGCCCTGAACGTCCCTGACCAGCCCGGCGATCGCGTCGGCCCGCAGCTCGTCGAGCGTGACGGCCGTACCGCCCAGCTCACCGGCGAGCTGTCCGGCGAGCCCCAGCCGCACCGGCCCCGACTCGCAGTCCACGACCACGGACGCGACACTCTCGGACGCCAACAGGCGCGCGGCCCGCCCCGCCAGCGCCACCGGCTCCGGACCACCCGTGGCCCGCCCGTCGGTCACCACCACGAGCAGCGCCCGCCGCACCGGGTCCCGCAACCGCTCCACCCGCAGCACGTCGTGCGCCTTCAGCAGTCCGGCCGCCAGCGGCGTACGGCCACCGGTCGGCAGCGACTCCAGGCGCACGGCGGCGGCGTCCACGGAGGAGGTCGGCGGCAGCGCGACCTCGGCACCGGACCCCCGGAAGCTCACCAGTCCCACCTTGTCCCGCCGCTGATAGGCGTCCAGCAGCAGCGACAGCACGGCACCCTTCACGGCGCCCATCCGCTGCCGCGCCGCCATCGACCCGGATGCGTCGACCACGAACAGCACGAGATTGGATTCGTGGCCTTCCCGTACCGCCTGCCTGAGATCGTCCCGGCGCAGGAGAAGCCCAGGTCCCGTGCGGCCCCGCGCCCGCTGATGCGGGGCGGCGGCCCGCACGGTCGCGGCCAGGTGCAGCTTGTTCAGCGTCCCCCGCGGTCGCCGGGCCCCGGTGGTCCGCCCCTGCTCGGTGCGCGCCCGGGAACGGCGCCCCGCGGCACCCTCGCCGATGCCGGGCACGCTCAGCACCTTGGTGCGGAAGGGCTCGGCGGCCCGCGCGGGAGCCTGCTCGCCCGCACCGGCGCCGGACGTCTGCGGCTCGCCGCCCTCGCCGGCCTCGGTCCGGGCGCCCGACCCGTACGGCGGGCCGTCGGCCTGCGGCGGCTGCCCGCCGCCCCCGCCGTCCCCGCCGTCCCCGCCGTCCCCGCCGTCCCCGCCGTCCCCGCCGTCCCCGCCGGGGCCGTCCGGTCCCGGATCCGGATCCGGATCGTCGTCCTCGGACCCGCCGAACTCCCGCAGGGTCTCGTCGAGTTTGTCCTCGTCCAGCCCCGGCGCGTCGAAGGGGTTGCGCCGCCGCCGGTGCGGGAGGGCCAGCAGCGCGGCCTGCCGCACGTCCTCGGCGAGCACGTCGGTCCGCCCCGCCCAGGCCGCCAGCGCCGTCGCCGTACGCGCCATCACGATGTCGGCGCGCATGCCGTCGACCTCGAACGCCGCGCACGTGGCGGCGATCTGCCGCAGCGCCCCGTCCCCGAGCCGCACGGACGGCAACAGCGTGCGGGCCGCCACGATCCGGGCCCGCACGGCCGCCTCCTCCTGCGCCCAGCGGGCGGTGAAGACGGCCGGATCGTCGTCGTAGGCGAGCCGCCTGCGCACGACCTCCACCCGCTGCTCCGGCTCCCGCGAGGCCGCGACCTCCACGGTCAGCCCGAACCGGTCCAGCAACTGCGGCCTGAGCTCGCCCTCCTCGGGATTCATGGTCCCCACCAGCAGGAACCGGGCGGCGTGCCGCACGGAGACGCCCTCGCGCTCGACGTACGAGGCGCCCATCGCGGCCGCGTCCAGCAGCAGGTCGACCAGGTGGTCGTGGAGCAGGTTGACCTCGTCGACGTAGAGGATGCCGCGGTGGGCGTCGGCGAGGAGTCCCGGTTCGAACGCCTTGACGCCCTCGGAGAGCGCCCGCTCGATGTCGAGGGCGCCGACCAGCCGGTCCTCGGAGGCGCCGACGGGGAGTTCCACCATGCGGGCGGGGCGCGGCACACCCGGCCCCGGCTCGTGCGGGCCGTCGGGGCAGCCCGGGTCGGGGGCGGCCGGGGCGCAGGAGAACCGGCACCCGGGGACGACGTCCACCTCGGGCAGCAGCGCCGACAGGGCGCGTACGGCCGTGCTCTTGGCGGTGCCCTTTTCACCGCGCACAAGAACTCCGCCGACTGACGGGCTCACCGCATTGAGGAGCAGCGCAAGTCGGAGGTCGTCCTGCCCGACGACGGCAGTAAACGGGTAGGGCGTGCTCACGCGGCGATCACTCCTTCGTGTGATGCGTCGGAGATTTGATCCAGCTCCGGCCGCAGCCGTGTCATGGTCAAGACCTGCTCCCCGCCGAAGCGGGGGTGATCCGGCGCCGTTGTATCCGTGACAGCGGATTGCAGCCTGCTCCCCGCTGACGCGGGGGTTGCCAGGGAGATCACGCGTCTCCCTCCAGATCTCCCTCAAGCTCGAGGTAGGTCGCCCGGAGCCGGTCCAGGGTTTCCTGGTCCGGCTCCGCCCAGAGCCCGCGATCCGCCGCCTCCAACAGGCGCTCGGTAATGCCCCTCAGGGCCCACGGATTCGAGCGCTTCATGAAGTCCCGGTTCTCCGGGTCGAAGACGTACTCGGCGCTCAGCTTCTCGTACATCCAGTCGTCGACGACCCCGGCCGTGGCGTCGTACCCGAACAGGTAGTCCACGGTCGCCGCCATCTCGAAGGCTCCCTTGTAGCCGTGTCTTCTCATCGCGCTCATCCAGCGCGGATTGACCACCCGGGCCCGGAAGACACGGTGGGTCTCCTCGCCCAGGGTCCGGGTCTTCACCTGGTCCGGTACGGCGCTGTCGCCCACGTACGCCTCGGGCGAGGAACCCGTCAGATGCCGCACCATGGCGACCATGCCGCCGTGGTACTGGAAGTAGTCGTCGGCGTCGACGAGATCGTGCTCGCGCGTGTCCACGTTCTTCGCGGCCACCGCGATCCGGCGGAACGCCGTCTCCATGTCCCCGCGTGCCGCCCGTCCGTCGAGGCCGCGCCCGTAGGCGTAGCCGCCCCACACCGCGTACACCTCGGCGAGGTCCGCGTCGCTGCGCCAGTTCCGGGCGTCGATCAGCGGCAGCAGACCGGCGCCGTAGGCCCCCGGCTTGGAGCCGAAGATCCGGGCCGTCGCGCGCCGCCGGTCACCGTGCTGGGCCGCGTCCTCCTCGACATGCGCTCGCACGAAGTTGGACTCGGCGGGCTCGTCCAGCTCGGCCACGGCCCGTACGGCGTCGTCGATCAGGCCGACGACGTGCGGGAACGCGTCCCGGAAGAATCCGGAGATGCGGACCGTGACGTCGACGCGCGGCCGGCCCAGCTCCGCCAGGGGCACGATCTCGAAGCCCGTCACCCGGCGCGAGGCGTCGTCCCAGACCGGGCGGCAGCCCAGCAGCGCCAGGATCTCGGCGATGTCGTCACCCTGCGTGCGCATCGCGGACGTGCCCCAGACCGTCAGGCCGACGGACCTCGGGTACTCGCCCGTGTCCTGCAGATACCTCTGCACCAGGGAGTCGGCGAGCGACTGGCCGACCTCCCAGCTCAGCCGCGAGGGAATGGCCTTGGGGTCGACCGAGTAGAAGTTCCGGCCGGTGGGCAGGACGTTGACCAGGCCGCGGGTCGGGGATCCGGACGGGCCGGCCGGGACGTAACCGCCGTCCAGCGCCCGCAGAATGTGCCCGATCTCGTCGGTGGTGCGGGCGAGCCGCGGCACGACCTCGGCGCAGGCGAACTCCAGCACCGCGACCGCGTCCGGGAGTCCGGTGCCGAGCGCGTCATTCAGAACCGCGCGCACGGCCGTGCGGTCCCAGGCCCGCTCCTCCATGCCTTCCGCGATCCGCCGGCACAGCTGCTCCAGCAGGTCGATCGCGTCCGCCGCCGTACGGGACGGGCCGTCCACCAGGTCGGTCAGCTCGACCGGCACCTTGACCGGGGCGCCCGGCTCGGCCAGCAACTCCTTCTCGCCGAAACCGAAGTGGGCGGCCAGCGAGGCCCGCAGACCGGGCAGCGCGTTCGCCTGCCCGCCCCACACCTGCGAGGCACGCAGTACGGCGAGGACGAGGTTCACGCGCGGCTCGCCGACCGGGCCGCCGCCGAGGATGTGGAGCCCGTCCCTGATCTGCACGTCCTTGATCTCGCACAGATAGCCGTCGATGTGCATGACGAACTCGTCGAACTCGTCGTCGTCCGGCTGCTCGGCCACGTGCAGGTCGTGGTGGAGCTCGGCGGCCTTCACCAGCGTCCAGATCTGGGCGCGCACCGCCGGCGCCTTCGCCGGGTCGAGGTCGCTCACCAGCGCGTACTCGTCCAGCAGCTGCTCCAGCTTGGCCAGATCGCCGTAGGTGTCGGCGCGCGCCATCGGCGGTACGAGGTGGTCGACGACCGTGGCATGACCGCGCCGCTTGGCCTGCGTGCCCTCGCCGGGGTCGTTGACGATGAAGGGGTAGACCAGGGGGAGGTCACCCAGCACGGCGTCCGGCGCGCAGCCGCGGCTGAGCCCGAGTCCCTTGCCGGGCAGCCACTCCATCGTGCCGTGCTTGCCCATGTGCACGATCGCGTCGGCGCCGAAACTGTTCTCGAGCCAGCGGTAGGCCGCCATGTAGTGGTGCGAGGGCGGCATGTCCGGGTCGTGGTAGATCGCGATCGGGTTCTCGCCGAAGCCGCGCGGCGGCTGGATCATCACGACGACGTTCCCGAACCGCAGGGACGCCAGGACGATGTCCTCGCCGTCGACGTAGAGCGAACCCGGCGGCTCGCCCCACGCCTGAAGCATCCCGTCCCTGAGCTCCGGGTCGAGCTTGTCGAACCACGCCCGGTAGTCGGCGAGCGGCACGCGCGCGGGAGCCGCGGCCAGCTGGTCGTCCGTCAGCCACTCCACGTCGTGGCCGCCGGCCTCGATGAGCCGGTGGATCAACTCGTCCCCGCCGGCGGGGTATTCGGTGAGCGAGTACCCGGCGTCCCTGAGCGCGTCGAGCACGCGTACCGCCGAAGCCGGCGTGTCCAGGCCCACCGCGTTGCCGACGCGCGAGTGCTTCGTCGGGTACGCGGTGAAGACGAGTGCGAGCTTCTTGTCCGCGTTCGGCTTGTGCTTCAACCGCGCGTGCCGTACGGCGATCCCGGCCACCCGGGCGGCCCGCTCGGGGTCGGCGACGTACACCGGCACGTCGTCCGGGCCCTGCTCCTTGAAGGAGAACGGCACGGTGATCAGCCGGCCGTCGAACTCCGGGATCGCGACCTGCATCGCCGCGTCCATGGGGGACAGGGCGGCGTCGGACTCGTCCCAGGCGTTCTTCGACGACGTCAGGCACAGTCCTTGCAGAACGGGGATGTCCAGGCCGGCCAGCGCGCCGACGTCCCAGGACTCATCGTCACCGCCCGCCGACGCCTGCGAGGCATGGGTGCCGCCGGCGGCGAGCACGGTGGCGACCAGGGCGTCGGCCTGCCCCAGCAGCTCGTACAGCCCGGCGTCGGCACCGCGCAGCGAACCGCAGTAGACCGGCAGCGCGTTGGCGCCCCGGGCCTCGATCGCCTCGCACAGGGTGTCCACGAAGGCGGTGTTCCCGCTGAGTTCGTGGGCGCGGTAGAAGAGCACGCCGACGGTCGGGCGGCCGTCCCGGAGCTCGTGGGAGCCGTGGACGCCGTACTCCGGCATCTTCCGCGGCTCGTCGAAGCCCTCGCCGGTCAGCAGCACGGTGTCGGACAGGAACCGGGACAGCTCGAGCAGGTTCGCGGGGCCGCCCTCGACCAGGTACCTGAGGGCCTCGGCCACCACGCCGGCCGGCACGGACGACTCGGCCATCAGTTCGGCGTCCGGCACGGCCTCCCCGCCCAGCAGCACGGTCGGCACCCCGGACGCCTTCAGTGCGGCCAGCCCCTCCTCCCAGGCGCGCTTGCCGCCGAGCAGCCGTACGACGGCGAGATCCGCGCCGTCGAGCAGGCCGGGCAGCTCCTGCGCCACGTCCACCCGGGTGGGGTTGCCGATCCGGTAGACGGCGCCGGAGGCCCGGGCCGCCAGCAGATCCGTGTCGGCGGTCGACAACAACAACACTGTGCTCATGCGGGCGCTCCCGGTGGGATGAAAGGCAGTCCTTGCGGCGCGCCCGACTCGATGAGCCGCCACAGCGCGTCCGTGTCCGCGTGCTGTTCGATCAGATCGCCGAGCCGGTCCAGCTGCTCCTCGCGCAGCGCGGCGAACGAGGTGTCCGGTGCCGGTGTGAAACGGCGTCCCGCCGCGGCCGCGACCTCGCGCAGGAAGGCCCGCCGGAAGGCGTCCGACTCCAGCGAGCCGTGCCAGTGCGTGCCCCAGGTCCGGCCGACCCGGCAGCCGTCCAGGCGGTGTCCCCGGTCATCGAGGATGAACGCCTCTCCGCCCGTGACGTCGGCGATCCCGTGGTGGATCTCGTACCCCCCGACCGGCTCGCCGAGGGCCTCGCCCACCGGCCGGGTGAGGGTCTTCTCGCGGGCGAACCGCACCCGCACGGGGAGGACGCCGAGGCCGGGGACGGCCCCGGCGCGCGACTCCACCTCGTCCTCGATGTGCTCGCCGAGGATCTGGAAGCCGCCGCAGATCCCGAGGACCGGACGTCCCTCGGCGGCCCGTCTCACGAGCGCGTCCGCCAGCCCGCGCTCGCGCAGCCACTGAAGCGCCCGTACGGTCCCGCGCGTGCCCGGAACCACCACCAGGTCGGCGTCGGCCAGCTCCTCCGGGCGGTCCACGAACCGGACGACGACGCCGGGTTCGGCGGCGAGCGCGTCCACGTCGGTGAAGTTGGACATCAGCGGGATCGCGCACACGGCGACGCGCAGCACGTCCTCGCCGACGGGCGGGGCCACCGTGGACTCGCGGACGGTGCCCCGCAGGGACACGCGCAGCCCGTCCTCCTCGTCGATGCCGAGCCCGTGCCGGAAGGGCAGGACGCCGTACGTGCGCCGCCCGGTGAGGTCCTGGAGCATGTCCAGTCCGGGCTCCAGGAGGCTGACGTCCCCCCGGAACTTGTTGACGAGGAACCCGGCGACGAGCGCCTGGTCCTCGGGTGAGAGCAGCGCGACCGTCCCGAAGAACGAGGCGAAGACACCCCCGCGGTCGATGTCCCCGACGACCAGCACGGGAAGCCGCGCGTTCCGCGCGATCCCCATGTTCACGATGTCCGTCCGGCGCAGATTGATCTCCGCCGGAGACCCCGCCCCCTCACAGATCACGGCGTCATACGTGCCCCGAAGCTCGGTGAGGCAGTCCAGCACGGTGCCCAGCAGCCGCTGCTGGCGTCCGCCGTGGTAGCCGCGCGCGCTCAACTCGCCCACCGGCTTGCCCAGCAGCACCACCTGGCTGCTCTGCTCCCCGCCCGGCTTGAGCAGCACCGGGTTCATCAGCGCGGTCGGCTCGATCCGGCAGGCCTGGGCCTGCATGGCCTGCGCCCGCCCGATCTCCGCGCCCTCGGGTGTGACGAAGGAGTTGAGGGACATGTTCTGCGCCTTGAAGGGCGCGACCTTGACGCCCTGCCGCACCAGCCACCGGCAGATCCCGGCCGTGACGACGCTCTTCCCGGCGTCGGAGGTGGTGCCGGCGACGAGCAGACCACCGCTCATGACCTACGTCCCTTCGTCGGACCGTTAATGCGGTTGCTGCGGTTGCGCAGGAGCCTGACGGCGGCGCAGGTGCCGAGCGCGAGCCAGCTCACGCGCCGTGAGAGCCGTACGGCCCGTTCGATGTCCCCGGCCCGCACGGCGCGCCCGGCGCCGTTGAGCACCGGCCGGTGCTCAACGCGCCCCCCGTACGACAACGTGCCGCCCATCCGTACCCCGAGCGCCCCCGCGAACGAGGCCTCGACCGGACCGGCGTTGGGGCTCGGGTGCCGGTCGGCGTCGGCGCGCCAGGCGCGCAGGGCGCCCCGCGGGTCCGGGCCGGCCGCGGCCGCGAGGACGGCGGTGAGCCGCGCCCCCGGCCACCCGGCCAGGTCGTCCAGGCGCGCCGAGGCCCAGCCGAAGCGCCGGTACCGGGGCGACGTGTGCCCGACCATGGCGTCCAGGGTGTTGACGGCCCGGAACCCGGCGAGCCCCGGCACGCCGGCGACGGCGCCCCACACCAGCGCGCCCACCACGGCGTCGGAGGTGTTCTCGGCGACCGACTCCACCACGGCCCGGGCGATCCCGTCGGCGTCGAGTGCCTGAGGGTCGCGTCCGCACAGGTGCGGCAGCCGCGTTCGGGCGGCGGCCACGTCGCCCGCTTCCAGCGCCCGTCCGATGGTGCGTGCCTCCCGGGCGAGGGAGGTCCCGCCGACCACGGCCCAGGTGGCGGCGCCGGTCAGGGCGACGGACGCGACCGGGGAGGTACGGACGGCGCGCGCGGCGGCGGCACCGAGCGCGGCGGCGCCGCCGGCGCACAGGGCCGTATGAAGTGCGCCCCATCCCCGGTGGTCCCGCCACAGCACGCGTTCCACGGCGCCCGCGGCCCTGCCGAACACAGCGACCGGATGTCCCCGGCGAGGATCGCCGAGGAGGAGGTCACCGAGGAGGCCGGCGGCGGCGCCGTACGCGAAGACGCGATCGGCACCCATGGGTTCAGCCGGCTTCGGGGTCGGGCAGAGCGTCGCTGATGGACCTCGGTCGGCAGCCGCGCATGGCGATATGTCCTCACTCAGGGTGTCCACGCCCTGGTTCGACGAGACCGGCGGTGAGAGTTCCTGGCTCCCGGGGTTCCTACCCCGGTGACAGTGGCGGGACCGCGCCGGATTCGCACCGGCTTCCTCTCCTGCCGCCGTACATGGCTCCGGCAGTCCACCACGCGCCGCGAACAGCCGTCAACTCACCGTTGACCTGCGAAGGGATACTGAGATGAGGCCCACACCCGACGGTGTGAAACGCCCGCCCCGCCCGTTCGCCGAGGTGGCGACGCGGGCGGGGCGGGCGGTGGGACGCTCTTGACTTCCGGGGCCCGGACAGCGGTTCTGACCGGCCGTCAGCCCTTGCCGACGATGAGGTAGATGCCGTAGGCCACCGCGGCGGCGCAGGCGGCGAAGCAGACGTAGGCGCCGGTGACGGCGAGGGCCCCGCTGCCGCTGCCCTGCGTGACGGCCCGCTCCCGCCGGGACAGCCCCGCGATGCCGAGGGTGAACAGTGCCACCAGGCCCACGGTGACCGCGAGGCTGACGCCGAAGACGGAGCCGAGGGCTGCCCAGTCGATCTTCATGGTGATGCTTCCTTGGGTGCCGGGTGTGCGGGGGTCAGACGGTGGCGGCCGGCGGGGTGGCCGGGGTGGACGCGGTCGGCGCGGGCGCCGGATCGATGACGGGCGGGTCGATGACGGGCGGGTCGATGACCGTTGCGTCGATCACGGGCGCGTCGATGACGGGCGTGGTCGGCTGGGCGGGGATCTTCGCCGTGAGCGGCTCGACGGCGGGGGACTCCTCTGCGGAGACCGGTGCCGTGGAGGCGGGGGCGGGGGCCGCCGGGGGCGGGGTCACGGCGGCGATCGCCTGGGTCACGACGCCGGCCGGCTCCTCGGTCGCGCTCTGGGTGACGTTGGTGTGGTCGACGACCTGGCGGCGGGAGATCTTCCAGATCGCCGCGCTCGAGGCCACCAGGAACACGGCGACGAGCGCGGTGCCCCAGTCGCCCAGTCCGGTGACCTCCTCGGCGCCCGCGCCGACCAGGGCCGCGGCCGGCAGCGTGAGCACCCAGGCGATGGCCATGCGGCCCGCGGTGGACCAGCGGACCACACCGCCCGTGCGGCCCAGCCCGGCGCCCATCACCGAGCCGGAGACGACGTGCGTGGTGGAGAGCGAGAAGCCGAGGTGGGAGGAGGCCAGGATGGCGGTGGCCGCGCTGGTCTGGGCGGCGAAGCCCTGCTGCGGCTGGAGGTCGGTCAGGCCCGTGCCCATGGTGCGGATGATCCGCCAGCCGCCGATGTAGGTGCCGAGCGCGATAGCCAGGCCCGCGGAGAGGATGACCCAGGTGGGAGGGTTGGAGCCGGGGGCGATGGCGCCGCCGGCGATCAGGGCGAGGGTGATGACACCCATCGTCTTCTGCGCGTCGTTGGTGCCGTGGGCGAGCGAGACCAGGCCGGCGGAGGCGATCTGCCCGGCGCGGTGGCCCTTCTCGGCCGCCTTGCCGTCCGCCTTCTTGCCGATCGTGTACGACAGCCGGGTCGCGACCATCGCGGCGAGGCCCGCGACGACCGGAGCCGCGACGGCGGGCAGCAGCACCTTGGTGACGAGCACACCGCCGTGGACCGCGCCGAAACCGGCGGAGGCGATCGCCGCGCCGATCAGACCGCCCATCAGGGCGTGCGAGGAACTGGACGGAAGTCCGACCAGCCAGGTCAGCAGGTTCCAGAGGATCGCGCCGACCAGGGCGGCGAAAATGACCTCGGGACGGATGCCGGCCTCGTCGACGAGACCTTTGGAGATCGTGTTGGCGACCTCCACGGAGAGGAAGGCGCCCACCAGGTTGAGCGCGGCGGACATGGCCACCGCGACCTTGGGCTTGAGTGCGCCGGTCGAGATGGTGGTGGCCATCGCGTTGGCGGTGTCGTGGAAACCGTTCGTGAAATCGAACGCGAGTGCGGTTACCACCACAATCGCGAGGATCAGCGAGAAGCTTTCCATTTACCCAGGCAATCGTTCGAGCGTCATTGGCTGGTTGAACGTAGGTAACCAGGGTGAACAGAAGATGAACTGGGTCGGTCTTCGGGGTGTCCGAATCTGCTTCCCAGAGGTTCCCTTCGGCCGGCGCGGGCCGCTGTCCGTGGCCCGGGAGAGCGGCTGTCACTGGCCTGCCGCACGTCCGGGCTGAAAGGATCACGGCATGGCTGAGCGGGACACGCGAGTGACGGATGCAACAGATCCGGGGGGTGCTCGGCAGGTGCGGGAGCCGGAGGCCCGCGCCTGGCGCGAGCTGGTCGCGACCGCCCGGCGCGCGGTGGCCGACGGGCTGGTGGTCGGCACCTCGGGCAACGTGTCGGTGCGTGTGGGGGACACCGTGCTGGTCACGCCGTCGGGCGTGCCGTACGACCGGCTCACGCCGGACGACGTCACCGGCGTCGGACTCGACGGCCGGCAGGTGCTCGGCACGCTGGTACCGACCAGCGAGCTGCCCATGCACCTGGCGATCTACCGGGCCACCGACGCCGCCGCCGTCGTCCACACCCACGCCGTGCACGCGACGGCCGTCTCGACACTCGTCCCCGAGCTGCCCCTGGTCCACTACATGGCCGCCGCGCTCGGCGGTCCGGTGCGTGTCGCCCCCTACGCGACCTACGGCACCGAGGAGCTGGCCGGGAACATGCTGCGCGCCCTCGCCGGCCGCTCCGGCTGCCTCCTGCAGAACCACGGCACCGTCACCTACGGCGCCACCCTCGACCAGGCCTACGACCGCACGGCCCAGCTGGAGTGGATGTGCCGGCTGTGGCTGACCGCGTCCTCGGTGCCGGGTCTGGCCCCCTCCCTGCTGTCGAGCGAACAGCTGGCCCGGGTGACGGAACGGCTGCGGGGCTACGGACAGCCGACCGGTGAGGGGTGAAGCCGGCTCTTTCTGGAACTCGCAGGAACATGTCACCCCGACCCTTCCTCCCGCTGGCCGGTGACCGGGTACGCCACGACACTGGACCTGTGCGCACCGTAGTCAGAGCGACGGCAGCGGCCGTCACCGCGACCCTTGCGGCCGGCGTGGCGAGCGTCGCCGCCGGCCGGCTCGCCAGCGACGCCGCGCTCAAGGCGCCCCCGGGCCGGCCCCTGCCCACCGAACCCCGGCTGACCGTGCACAGCACGGCCGCGGGCCAGATCACGCTCACCCGGGACCTGGCCTCCCTCCGGCCCGGCACGTACGGCCTGGCCGGCAACGGCTCCCACGCGGTCGTCGGGCCCGTCCTGCCGGACGCCCCGCACCTGCCCGACACGGTCGTACGCCGACTGGAACGGAGCACGCACGGACAGCTGCATCCCCGCGACAAGGTCTGGCTCACCCCGAACCTGTACATCGGCGACCCCCGTTCCGCCCTCGGCCTGAACCACGACGACGTGGAGGTCCCGGGCGAACTCGGCACGTTGCCCGCATGGCTCGTGCCGGGGGTCCGCGAGACCTGGGTGATCACCGTGCACGGGCTGGGCACCACCCGCGAACTCCCCCTGAACATCATGAAGTTCCTGCACAGCAGGCACTTCCCGGTGCTCGACGTCACCTACCGCGGCGACCTGGGCGCGCCCCGCTCCCCGGACGGCCTGAACCACCTCGGCGAGACCGAGTGGCGCGACCTGGACGCGGCGATCGGCTACGCCGTGCGGTACGGCGCCGAACGGGTCGTCCTGCACGGCTGGTCCACCGGCGCCACCATGGCGCTGCGTGCCGCCCTCGACTCGGACCTGCGCGACCGCGTCTCCGGGCTGATCCTGGACTCGCCCGTGCTCGACTGGGAGGCGACACTGCGCGCCCTGGCCGGGGCACGGCACACACCGCGCCCCCTGCTGCCGCTCGCGGTGCGCGCCGCGCAGGGCCGCGTGGGCCTGTACGGCGACCGGCTCGCCCGGGCGAACGACCCGGCGCGGCTCACCGTGCCGACGCTGATCTTCCACGGCCCCGGCGACGAGGTGGCCCCCTGGCGCCACTCCCGCCGCCTCGCCGCTCGCCACCCCAACCTGGTGGCCCTGCACACGGTCCCGGACGCCCCGCACAGCGCCATGTGGAACGCCGACCCCGACGGCTACGAGGAGGCCCTGCGCCGCTTCCTCACCCCGCTGATGTGACGGGGCCGGTGGGCGGCCGGGGTGGTTCCGTTTGGGGCGGCGGGGCTGGCTTGTTCCGCTCTGTCGGGCACCCTGGGGACCCCTGCGTTGGCCATCTCCGTCGCCCGCCGTGACATTCCGTTTGGGTTTTCCGACCGTCAAACGGAAGACTGCACCCGTGACGTCCCGTATCCCGCGCGACTCCAGGCTTCGACTCGTCCGACCCCGACCCCTGGCCGCCGCCCCTCGAGCCGTGAACCAGCGGCGCCCGCGCCGCACCGCACCGCGCCCCCCGGAGGGCACCCCGGCACCCGCGGAACTGGCCAGAATGGCGCGCTCCGGCCTCGCCGGGGCGGTCCGCGTCGCCCGCTGGGCCGACGCCGCCCTCGGACCCGGCCGGAACGGGGCGACCGCCGACGGCAAGGCCACCCTCTCCGAGGCGACCGCGCGGCAGGCCGCCGCCGAGCTGCGCCTGGGCGTCGCCCAGGTCCGCGCCGACTGGGACACCGCCCGCCTCGCCGGCCTGGTCGAGGTGCACGGCGACAACGCCCGCCCCGGCTGGCGGCTGCGCGCCTGGGACCGCGACGACAGCGCCGTGCTGCGCGGCTGGGTGGCCCTCTTCGACGCCTGGTCGCTGGCCTGCCCGGAGCCGGGGGGCCAGGAGGCCGCCGCCGTCGCCGAGGTCGTCTCGGCCATGCCGCAGGTGCTCTCCTTCCTCCAGCTCTCGGCCGGCCCCGTCCCGGTCGAGCAGCTCCTCGACCTCCTCCGGCAGCGCGTCACCGAGCTGCGCACCGCACGCTGCGAGGTGCCCTACGACGCCCAGCCCGCCGTACCCGCCGCCGAGCCGGCGAGCCTCGCGGGCCCCGCCGAGGCCGCCGCACTGGCCCCCCTGCTCGACTGGGCGCTGCGGGCGCTCGCCTCCGTCGGCGCGCTCACCTACGGCGACGGCCAGGCCACACTCACCCCGCTGGGCAGCTGGGCGGTCTGGGTCAAGCTGGAGCAGATCTGCGTCGCCGCCCAGAGCCCCGCGGGGAACATCGAACAGGCGGCCGAGGACATGCTCCGCGGCTGCGCCCAGCTGCGCCCGAACGCGGCCCGCGCCGAGTACCGGGCCTGGCTCGCCGCCCGCCCCGTCGGCAGCGCCGTCACCGAACTGCTCGGTGCCGCACGCGGCGAGGACGCCCTGCTGCGCGGCCTCGCCTTCGAGGCGCTGAGGGTCGTGGGCGCCCCCGCCGAGCCCGACGTACGCGCCGTGCTCGACGAGCCCGCGCTGCGGCCGTACGCCCTGCTGTGGCTGGCGGAGCACGACGGCGTCGACCCCGAGGACGCCCACGAGGTCCTCACCCGGGAGGAGGCCACGTGGCTGTGGGTGGACACCGCCGCCGCCGTCGCCGACCACGGAGAGGCGCCGATGCTCGTCCGCCATCTGGAGGCCGCGCTCCAGCCCACCGTCCCCGCACTGCTGGACGAGGTACGGGCCGTCGGGCACCCCCGTACCGTGCAGGTGCTGGTGGCGCTCGCCGCCGCCCACCCCGACCCCTCCCTGGCGAAGGCGGTCCGCCGGGCCGCCTTCCAGGTGCACACCGGCGGCAACTAGGGCCTTTCGTTTGGATCAGGCCGGCCTGCCCGCGGGAGGCAGCTCAGGCCTCCATGCGCGGGGCGTACGTGCCGAAGCTCCAGATGTTGCCCTCGGCGTCCCGGGCCATGTAGTCCCGGGACCCGTAGTCCTGGTCCGTGGGGGGCATCAGGATCTCCACGCCGTGGTCCACCGCGCGCTGGTAGTGGCCGTCCACGTCGTCCACCACGACGTACACCCCCGCCGGGCCCGCGCCGCGCATCGCCTCGTCGAAGCGGCCGCCGCGGCCCTTGGAGCCGAGCATCACCGCGCCGTTGCCCTGCACCAGCTCGGCGTGGTGAACGAGGCCGTCCTCGCCCTCGTAGACCGTCAGCTCGGTGAAACCGAGGGCCTCGGTGAGCTGCTTGACGGCCGCCTTCGCGTCCGCGTACAGCAGCGTGGGGAAGACGCTCGGGCGCCCGCCGACCGTGTCCGCCATGCCGATCACTCCCTTGTGAGTCGGTACTCGCCGGAAAGTCCGGTTCGCCGCCCAGTCTGGCACCGGCCACTGACAACGCCCCGGCGCTCACGCCGCGAACGCACGGGAAAACCGCTTGCACACCCCCGTTAGACTGTTCCGCATGGCCATTCTCCTCGCGCATTAGAGGGCGGGTACGTCCCCAGCCGCCCATCCGCCCCCACCTGCCCTGGAGTCTGTCCGTGATCTCCGCTTCCGGCATCGAGCTGCGCGCCGGTGCCCGCATCCTCATCGAGAGCGCCACTTTCCGCGTCGCCAAGGGCGACCGCATCGGCCTGGTCGGCCGCAACGGCGCCGGCAAGACGACCCTGACCAAGGTCCTGGCCGGCGAGGGCATCCCCGCCGCCGGCACCGTCACCCGCTCCGGCGAGGTCGGCTACCTCCCGCAGGACCCCCGCACCGGCGACCTCGACGTGCTCGCGCGCGACCGCATTCTCTCCGCCCGCGGCCTGGACGTACTGATCCGCAAGATGCGCGAGAACGAGCAGCGCATCGCCACCGGCAAGGGCGCCACCCGTGAGAAGGCCCTCAAGCAGTACGAGCGCCAGGAGACCGAGTTCCTCACCAAGGGCGGATACTCCGCCGAGGCCGAGGCCGCCACCATCGCCGCCGCGCTCAACCTGCCCGACCGGGTGCTCGGCCAGCCCCTGCACACGCTCTCCGGCGGTCAGCGCCGCCGTATCGAGCTGGCGCGGATCCTGTTCTCCGACGCGGACACGCTGCTCCTGGACGAGCCGACCAACCACCTCGACGCGGACTCGATCATCTGGCTGCGCGACTACCTGAAGACCTACCGCGGCGGCTTCATCGTCATCTCGCACGACGTCGACCTGGTCGACACGGTCGTCAACAAGGTGTTCTACCTGGACGCCAACCGTTCGGCGATCGACGTCTACAACATGGGCTGGAAGCTCTACCAGCAGCAGCGCGAGGCCGACGAGAAGCGCCGCAAGCGGGAGCGGGCCAACGCCGAGAAGAAGGCCGCCGCGCTCAACGCCCAGGCCGACAAGATGCGCGCCAAGGCCACCAAGACGGTCGCGGCGCAGAACATGGCCCGGCGTGCGGACAAGCTGCTCGCCGGCCTCGAGGCGGTCCGGCAGTCCGACAAGGTCGCCAAGCTGCGCTTCCCCGAGCCCGCGCCGTGCGGCAAGACGCCGCTGATGGCCGAGGGCCTGTCGAAGTCGTACGGCTCCCTGGAGATCTTCACCGACGTCGACCTGGCCATCGACAAGGGCTCCAGGGTCGTCATCCTCGGCCTCAACGGCGCGGGCAAGACCACCCTGCTGCGCCTGCTCGCGGGCGTCGAGCAGCCCGACACCGGCGCGGTCGTCCCCGGCCACGGGCTCAAGCTCGGCTACTACGCCCAGGAGCACGAGACCCTGGACGCCGACCGCACGGTCCTGGAGAACATGCGCTCGGCCGCCCCGGACATGGACCTCGTCGAGGTCCGCAAGGTGCTGGGCTCGTTCCTGTTCTCCGGTGACGACGTCGACAAGCCGGCCGGGGTCCTCTCCGGCGGCGAGAAGACCCGCCTCGCCCTCGCCACCCTGGTCGTCTCCTCCGCCAACGTGCTGCTGCTCGACGAGCCGACCAACAACCTCGACCCGGCCAGCCGCGAGGAGATCCTCGGGGCGCTGCGCACGTACAAGGGCGCGGTCGTCCTGGTCACGCACGACGAGGGAGCGGTCGAGGCGCTCCAGCCGGAGCGGATCATTCTGCTGCCCGACGGCGTCGAGGACCTGTGGGGCTCCGACTACGCGGACCTCGTCGCCCTGGCCTGACCGGGACCCGCCCTGCCGGGGCTCCGGTCGGGCTCCGTGCCGCCTCCGGTGACCCTCTGCTCACCCTCTGATCAACGGCGTATGGATCATTCGGCCCATCGGTGATCCATCATCTGTGTGAGATCTCCTCGTATCGAGGTGTGTCGTACACGGATTTCCCGGCCGAGCCCTTACGTACCAAGGGCTCGGCCGTCGTGCGCCTGTGACCTGGGACTTCGTGGAACAACCCGTTCGGCGGTATCGACGGCACCGTATGGAATGCTGGATTCCGCTTGTGGGGGCCGACTCCTGTCGTCACAACCATGTCGCACAGACCTTGCCGAATGGGTGGCCATCGGGCCCGGGAGGGGTGATCATGAGGAGACCAGAGCGCACTTCCCATGAGGAGGCACGGGTGGCCGAGACTCTGAAGAAGGGCAGCCGGGTGACCGGCGCCGCGCGCGACAAGCTCGCGGCAGACCTGAAGAAGAAGTACGACGCCGGTGCGAGCATTCGGGCGTTGGCCGAGGAAACCGGCCGCTCGTATGGCTTCGTGCACCGGATGCTCAGCGAGTCGGGCGTCACGCTCCGTGGGCGTGGCGGGGCGACGCGGGGCAAGAAGGCCCCGTCGGCCTGATCTCGGGAGGGCCATCGGCTTCGATGGTGACCACCCGGTCGGGCAGCCGAACGGCCGGGTGGTTACTGTGCAGTCACTTAGGATGCCCGCGCTGGCGTCCTGGACGACCGCACCCATCGGAGGCGCACCATGGCTTCGCCCGAGCACGACCTCGACCCGGTACGTGACCCAGTATCCGACGTACTCGACAAGGACGGCGTGCGGCTCACCGTGGACGACTCGATCGCCACGGTGACGCTGACCAACCCGGCCAAGCGCAACGCGCAGAGCCCCGCCCTGTGGCGGGCGCTCGCCGAGGCCGGGCGGCTGCTGCCGGGCTCCGTCCGTGTCGTGCTGCTGCGCGCCGAGGGCAAGTCCTTCTCCGCCGGCCTCGACCGGCAGGCGTTCACGCCGGAGGGATTCGACGGCGAGCCGTCGTTCATCGACCTCGCACGCGGCAGCGACGCCGAGCTGGATGCGACCATCGCCGAGTACCAGGAGGCGTTCACCTGGTGGCGGCGCAGCGACCTCGTGTCCGTCGCCGCGGTCCAGGGGCACGCCATCGGGGCGGGCTTCCAGCTGGCGCTCGCCTGTGATCTGCGCGTCGTCGCCGACGACGTGCAGTTCGCGATGCGCGAGACCAGCCTCGGGCTGGTACCGGACCTCACCGGCACGCATCCGCTGGTGGGGCTGGTCGGCTACGCCCGCGCCCTGGAGGTCTGCGTGACCGGCCGGTTCGTGACCGCCGAGGAGGCGGTGAACACCGGGCTGGCCAACCTCGCCGTGCCCCGCGACCAGCTCGATGCGGCGGTCGGCGACCTTGCCTCGGCCATCCTCGCCGCGCCCCGCGACGCGGTGATCGAGACCAAGGCCCTGCTCCAGAGCGCCCGGACCCACAGCTACGAAGCCCAGCGCGCCGCCGAACGCCAGGCCCAGGCTCGCCGCCTGCGCGACCTGGCCGGCCTCGGCGAGTAACCGGCCCGACCGGCCCACGCGCTGCGGCCGCCCCCTCCGGCCGGGCCCGGTGCCCGGTCGTCGCCGCTCGCCCCAGCCGCGCCAGTCCGGTCGTCGCCGGTGGTCGCCGGTGGTCGCCTTCACCGGCGACGACCATCCGCGCGGTGCCCGCGTCCCGGCGCTGTGCTCCCAGCCGCCGTGCCGCCCCGAGCCGGGGCGCATGCGGTGGGCGACGGCGTACGGCTCCGCCTGCGACGCGCGACGTGCGGCGCGCGCCCTCGGGCCCTGGCCCAGGCCGGCCGGTCGTACTCACCGGCCTGCCGTCTCCACCGTGCCCGCGTCCGGCCACGGCGTGACCAGGTGACCGTGACCAGGTGAGGGAGCCGCTTCCGGACGGGCGCGGTGGGCAGGTGACTGCCCGCGCGCGTCCGCAGGCCGGGCGGGGGGTCAGAAGCCGTGTCGGGCGCCGCCGTCGACCGGGAGCATGATGCCGGTCAGGTAGGACGCCGCCGGGGACAGGAGGAACGCCGTCGCGCGGCCGAACTCCTCCGGGGTGCCGTACCTGCGCAGGGGGATCCGGGACTCGTTCGCCGCGCGGGTCGCCTCCGGGTCCGCCGAGAGCCCGTCCAGCTCGCGCACGCGGTCCGTGTCGATGCGGGCCGGAAGCAGACCGACGACCCGGATGCCGCGCGGCCCCAGTTCGTCCGCGAGGGACTTGGCGAACCCGGCGAGCCCGGGCCGCAGGCCGTTGGAGATGGTCAGCCCCGGGATCGGCTCGTGCACCGAACCGGACAGCACGAAGCCGATGACACCGCCCGCCTCCAGCTCCGCCGCAGCGGCCCGGGCCAGCCGCACCGCGCCCAGGAACACCGACTCGAACGCCGACTGCCACTGCTCGTCGGTGTTGTCGGCGACGAAGCCGGGCGCCGGTCCGCCGACGCTGACCAGGACGCCGTCGAAGCCCCCGAAGTGCTCCCGCGCGGCCGCGATCAGCCGCGCCGGGGCCTCGGCGTCGGCGTTGTCCACGCCCACCCCGACGGCGTTCGCGCCCAGCTCGGCCGCCGCGTCGGCGGCCCGCTTCCCGTCCCGTCCGGTGATGACCACCTTCGCCCCGTCGGCGACCAGCTCGCGCGCGGCGGCGTTGCCCAGCCCGCGGGTGGCCCCGGTGACGACGTACACCCTGTCCTTCAGCCCAAGATCCATGGCCCCTATCCTGCCCGGTCGTCCCCGAACAAGGCGAGGGCGGTGTTCACCAGGCCGATGTGGCTGAACGCCTGCGGGAAGTTGCCGAGCTGCCGGCCCCCGCCCGTCGCGTCGTCCACCCGGTACTCCTCCGCCAGCAGCCCCACGTCGTTGGCGAGGCCCACCAGCCTCTCGAACAGCTCCCGGGCCTCCCGGGTCCGGCCGGTGATGTGCAGCGCGTGGGCGAGCCAGAACGAGCACACCAGGAAGGTGCCCTCGCCGCCGGGCAGCCCGTCCACGGCCGCCGCGCCGGCGCCGTCCGTGTCGGTGCTGTAGCGGTGCAGCAGGCCGTCCTTGCGGAGCTCCGCGCGGACCGCGTCGATGGTGCCGGTCACCCGAGGGTCGTCCGGCGGCAGGAAACCCACTCGCGGAATCAGCAGCAGGGCGGCGTCGAGCTCGCGCGAGCCGTAGGACTGCGTGAACGTGTTCCGTTCGGGGTCGTAGCCCTTCTCGCACACCTCGCGGTGCACCTCTTCGCGCAGCGCCCGCCAGCCCTCCAGATCGCCGTGCAGCGCCGGGTTCTCCTCGAGGGTGCGCACCATCCGGTCGGCGGCCACCCACACCATCACCTTGGAGTGCACGAAGTGCCGCCGGCCGCCGCGCACCTCCCACAGCCCCTCGTCGGGCTGCCGCCAGGCCCGGCGCAGGAAGTCCAGCAGGGAGCACTGCATCGACCACATGTGCGGCCGGGAGGACAGGCCCGAGCGACGGGCCAGCGACAGCGAGTCCAGGACCTCGCCGTACACATCCAGCTGAAGCTGTTTCACCGCGTCGTTGCCGATCCGTACGGGCGCCGAGCCGGCGAAGCCGGACAGCCACGGCAGCTCGTACTCGGGCAGCCGGCGCTCACCCGCGAGCCCGTACATGATCTGCAGATCCGCGGGGTTGCCCGCGACCGCGCGCAGCAGCCAGTCGCGCCACGCCTCGGCCTCCTCCTGGTAGCCCGCCGACAGCAGGGCGCCCAGGGTGAGGGTGGAGTCGCGCAGCCAGCAGTAGCGGTAGTCCCAGTTGCGCACCCCGCCCAGGTCCTCGGGCAGGGAGGTGGTCGGGGCGGCGACGATGCCGCCGGTGGGGGCGTAGGTGAGCGCCTTCAGCGTGATCAGGGAGCGGACGACGGCGTCCCGGTGCGGGCCGGTGTAGCGGCAGCGCGCCGCCCAGGCCCTCCAGTCGACGACGCTGTGGTCCAGCGCCCGGAACGGGTCGACCAGCGGCGGGCGCGGATCGTGCGAGGGGTGCCAGGTCAGCACGAACGCCACCTTCTCGCCCTCGGCGACGGTGAACTCCGCATGGGTGCGGAAGTGCTCGCCCCAGGTGCGCACCGGCGGCTCGCTGCGCAGCCACGCCGAGTCCGGCCCGGCGACGGCGACCCGGTGGCCGTCGGCCTTGCGCACCCAGGGGACGATCGAGCCGTAGTCGAAGCGCAGCCGGAGCGTGCTGCGCACGGTCACCCGGCCGCTGAGGCCCTCCACGATCCGTACCACGTCGGGGGCCCGGTCGCGCTGCGGCATCAGGTCGGTGACGCGGACCGAGCCCTCGGGGGTGTCCCACTCGGTGTCGAGGACCAGCGTGTCCGGGCGGTAGGCGCGGCGGGTGCAGGGGCCCTCGGCGCCCTTGGGAGCCAGGCGCCAGTGGCCGTTCTCCTCGTCGCCGAGCAGCCGCGCGAAGCAGGCGCCGGAGTCGAAGCGGGGCAGACAGAGCCAGTCGATCGAGCCGTCCCTGCCGACCAGGGCGGCGGTCTGCTCGTCACCGATGAGCGCGTAGTCCTCGATCCGCGGGTGCACGGATGTCCGGATTCCCGTTGAAGGCACCGGGCAATCAGACGCCCAGGGCCTGTCCGGCGGATCAAGGTGCAGATAGGCGACGGCGCCGATCAACCCGGATGTGCCTGCCAGCCCCCGTGTCTGCGCCGTGATCCGCCGGACAGGCCCTACTAGCTTAGCTAGGGCGTGTTTCGAAAGTCCCTCCCCCAGCCTTCGGCCGGGAGGTGCCCCCAGGCCCGCGACGCCTGGCACGGCACCTCGCCGCGTTGTCGGGGTCGTCCACGTACGCCCAGTACGCGGACGACCCTCCGCCTTGCGATGCTCCCCCACTGCCTCAACGGCGTGGGAGGTGCCCCCGGCACCAGACGCCGCGGGCCCCGCCCTTCGGGCGGACGACGCTACTTTCGAAACACGCCCTAGACCGCGGCGGGTTCCGTCTCCTTCGCCGCGGTTTCCTTCGCCGCCCCCGCGCGCTCCTTGAGTTCGCGGCGGGCCAGCACCAGCCAGCCCACGGGGACACCCGCGGCGAACAGCCACCACTGGATGGCGTACGGCAGGTTGATGTCCCCTATGCCGATCCAGCTGCTGTCCTCCCTGGGCGACGGGAGCAGTTCGGGACTGCCGCCCTTGGGCGCGGGAGAGGTCAGCTCGATGTAGCCGCCGAACACCGACTTGGCGGAGGTGTCGCCCGAGTCACGCAGCAGCGCGCCGACCTGTTCGCTGTTGATCAGCATGATCTGGCGGTCGGGCAGCCCCTTGACGTTCTTGATGCCGCTCGCGGCCGTCGTCTCGTCCCGCATCAGCCGGCCGGTGACGGTGATCTCGCCCGACGCCGGTGCCGGAATGCTGGGGAAGGCGGTCTGCGAGGCGGAGGAGGGGATCCAGCCGCGGTTGACGAGGAGGGTCCTGCCGTCGTCCAGCACGAACGGGGTCAGGACGTGATAGCCGACCTGGTCGTCCGCGTTCGTACGCCGGCGCACCACCAGTTCGTGCGCCGTGTCGAAGTGGCCCTTGGCGGTCACCCGGCGGTAGATGGCGTCGTGGGCGACGGATCCGCCGACCGAGGTGAGCGACTCGACGGGCACGGGCTTCGCCGCCAGCGAGGCGGTGATCACCTGGTTCAGCTTCTGCCTGTGGTCGTGGCGGTGCAGCTGCCAGAAACCCAGCCAGATCATCGTCGGGATGAGCAGGAGAGCCACGAGGGTGATGATCACCCACTGGCGGGTCAACAGGAAGCGGTACACCCCACGACGGTACCTCCCCGGCCGTGGGGTTCTTCCCGCAGGGGGTGCCGGGTGTCCTCAGACATGGTCGACGATTCCGACCTTCCCCTCCGCGCGGGCGCAGTGCCCGCCGCAGTACCAGTGGCCCTCGACCTCGACGCCCTGCCCGATGATCTGCACCCGGCAGTGCTCGCAGATCGGCGCCATGCGGTGGATCGCGCAGGCGAAGCAGTCGAAGACGTGCACCGCGCCCTGGGCGTGCACCTCGAAGGTCATACCGTAGTCATTGCCGCATACTTCACATCTGGCCATGCGCCACAGGGTGAGCCGTGGCCGCCTCGCGGGCGAGCGGCCGCCGGGCGAGTCGCCCGGCAATCACCCGTACGCCCGCCGGTCACCCGTACGCGTGCCGGTCACGTGTGGGCGGGCAGGTCACCGTGAGGCGCGCCGGTCACCCGTGGCGGCCACGTCGTCCGCCCGTCCGCCGGGCCGTGCGTCCGTCGTCGCCGGTCAGTCGCCGTCCGCCGGTTCCACGTCCCCGAGCAGCTGCCCGAACGCCGCCTCGTCCACCACCGGCGTGCCGTACAGCCGCGCCTTGACCACCTTCGACGTGCCCGAGTCCGGGTCGTTGGTGACGAGCAGGCTGGTCAGCCGGGACAGGCTGGTGGCGACATGCAGCCCGGCTTCCGTCGCGCGGTCCTCCAGCAGCTCGCGGTCGACGGAGGTGTCACCGGAAAAGGCGATCCGCATGCCCTGCTTGAGACGTTTGCCCTCTTCGTAACGGCCCGGGTTGGGATAGGGGCATGCGGGTCTTTTGCGGGACGGGCGCCAACTGCCCGCCCGGTAGCCGCCGTAGCCGCCGGACGGCTGCCGGGGCACGGGCCGGTCCGACCACTCCGTCAGCGGCCGGCACTCCAGCAGCGGCAGCCGCACGGCGCCGGCCGCCGCGGCCGCGAGGCTCGGCCGGAACGCCTCCGCCAGCACCCGCGCGTCGTCCAGCGCGTGGTGCGCCCGCCGCTGTACGACGCCGAAGTGCGCCGCCAGCGACTCCAGTTTGTGGTTGGGCAGCGGCAGCCCCAGCTCCTTGGAGAGCGCGATGGTGCACAGCCGCTGCCGCACCGGTGCCTCGCGCTTCGCGCGCGCGTACTCCCGGGCGATCATCTGCCAGTCGAACACCGCGTTGTGCGCGACGAGCACCCGGCCGGCCAGCCGGGCGGAGAACTCGTCGGCGATGTCCTCGAAGAGCGGCGCCCCTTCGAGCACCTCGCTCGTCAGACCGTGGATCCACACCGGTCCCGGATCCCGCTCCGGGTTGACCAGCGTGTACCAGTGGTCCTCCACCTCGCCGCGCGCGTCCAGCCGGTAGACCGCCGCGGAGATGATGCGGTCGTCGCGGGCCAGGCCGGTGGTCTCCACGTCAACGACCGCGTATCCCTGCGGATACGCGGCCGGCCACGGTGTGGGGGACGGCCCTGCGAGCGTGCGGTCTTCGAGCATGGTCACTGAGGATACGGGCCGTGACTGACAGCCCGGTCCCTCAGGTGGCCACCGCGCCACCCGCGTACACCGGTACGCCCGCACGCCACTTCGTGCGCCGGTCATGCGTGCGTGGCGCAAACCGGGCGAATCGCATCGGAGTTCGCCTCGCCCGGCGCCACCCCGCCGCGCATCGGCGCCGGCCGCCCTGTGAATCAGCTCCAGCGGGTCGGGGGCGGCAGCGCCGTCAGCAGCCCCGACACCATGACCACCACGGCCAGGCCGGCGATCTCCGCGCGCGCGGGGGTGCACGCCGTCAGCGGGTCGGGCGCCCGGCGCAGCCGGAGCCGCGCCCAGAGGGCCAGCAGGACGACGCCGGCCACGAGGATCACCTTGGCGAGCAGGGTGCGGCCGTAGGCCGTCGCCGTCAGCTGGTGCAGCACCGTCTCGGGCGGCATCCGGCGCAGGGTGCTGCACACGCCCGTCGCGGTGACCGCGGCGAGCAGTACGGCCGCCCCGCGCGCGTAGCGGCCCAGCAGCGCGGCGGCCGCCTCGGTGCCTCGCCGGCGCCGCAGCGTGCGCAGGGTGTGCAGCAGACCGCCCGCCCACAGCGCCCCGCACACCAGGTGCGCGAGCGTCAGGCCGGAGCCGAGCAACGAGCCGCTCTCGGTGGGGGGATGGGCGCGCAGCGCCTCGGCCACGGCCACCGCGCCGAGCGGCAGGACCTGGAGTCGCGGGTGGCGTGAGAGCGCGCACAGACCGGCCGGCGGGAAGGCGTTGACCTCCAGCAGGGCCAGTGAGCCGTCCCGGGTGCGGTAGAGGCCGCCCACATCGATCTGGGTCGGGCTGTGCGGCACCAGGTGGCCGGTGGCCACCACGGAGGCGAGTCCGAGGGCGGCGAGGAAACCGGCGGCGGCCGCGTACAGGGACCAGGTGCGCGGAGGCTCCGCCGCGGGGCCGGGAAGGCCGTCGGCCAGCCGGTTCACGAACAGTTCGCCGACGGGGACGCACAGCGCCGCGAACAGCACCGCCCGCAGCAGGGTGATGCCACCGGCTGCGGGGGCGGCTGCCTCTCCGGTGCCGTGCAGGGCGGCCGACGGACCGAACAGCGGGATCAGCGCGGCGAGCGCCACCAGGGCGAGGACGGCGGCCGCCCGTAACGTCGCGGCCCGCCGCCCCCTCCCGCCGGCGTCTGCCGCCTCGGAGGCCGGTCGTATGAGCGTCACCCCAGGATCTTCACCAGCCACCACAAACGGGGCAAGTGGGCACAAGCAACTGAGGGAACGGCATTCCGCCTGACGGTGTCCGCGCGCCGTCACGCCCGTGTGCTCACGCCCAGCGGGCCGCGTCCGACCCCCAGCGGCCGGGTGGCCGGGCCCAGGCGGCGGGGCCGCCGGTGAAGGTCACGGGCGGCAGGGCGTACCGCAGCCGGCCGATCCCGCTGTCCGTCTCGCCGAGCCACGGCTCCGGCCCGTCGTATGGGGCGCCCGTCACGGAACCCGGGACCGTGCCCGTCCCGGCGGAACCCGGCGCACCGCCCGGCTCGCTCGCACCCGGACCGCTGCCCCCCGTCAGCCATGCCGCCGTCCGCGCCAGCGACAGCCGTACGACCCGGCTGCCGCCCTCGGCGGACTGCTCGGTCAGGGCCCGCAGCACCGCGCCCGCCAGGAGACAGCCCGTGCCGTGGTCCAGCGCCTGCGCGGGCAGCGCGCCCGGCCGCCGCGCCGTCCCCTCGACCGCCGCGATGCCGGTGGCGACCTGGACGAGGCTGTCGAAACCGCGCCGCCCGCCCCACGGCCCGTACCCGCCCCACGCCGACAACTGCGCCACGACCAGACCGGGCCGTCGCTCGGCCAGCGCCTCGGGGGAGAGGCCGAAGCGGTCCAGGGCGCCCGGGCGGTAGCCGGTGACGACGACGTCCGCCTCGGCCAGCAGCTCCTTCAAGGCCGTCCGGTCGGCCGCCAGGTCCAGGAGCGCCGACCGCTTCCCGAAGCCCGTGTCGGCGTGCTGGTCGGCGAGTTCGGGCAGTTGCGGAGCGTCCAGGCGCAGCACGTCCGCGCCCAGCAGGGCGAGGGTGCGGGTGGCGACGGGCCCTGCGATGACCCGGGTCAGGTCCAGCACGCGCAGCCCGGCGGCCGGCAGCAGGGGCGCTCCCTCGACGGCGGGGAGCACGCGCGCGCGTGCCTCGTCCGGCCGCTCGCGCTCGACCAGCGGCCGGGCGGCCGCCGCGGCGCCCTGCTCGTGCGCGGCCCACTCCTCGGGCGTGCGCAGCGCGACGGCGAGGCCGCCGGCCGCGTACACGGCCTCCTCGACGTCGAGCGCGGACCGCTCGGCGAGCGTGCCCTCCACGGCCGCCGGGTCGGCGTCCTGCGGCAGCCCCAGCGCCACGAGCAACCGCTGCCGGTGGTGCGGGTAGTTGGCGTGCGTGCGCACCCAGCCGTCGGCCGTCCGCCAGAACCGTGACAGCGGCGCGAAGGTGAGCGGTGGCCGCCCGTCGACCAGCAGATGCCGCTCACTGGTGAACGCGGTGGCCACGGCACCGTCGTCCACGCGGACCGCGGGCACCTCGGTGCGCCCGGCCCGTCGCGCGGCCAGCTCCGCGGCGGCCAGCGCACAGGCGCCCACGCACGCGCGTGCCAGCTCCCGCACGGGAAGGCGCGCCCCGAGCGCGCCCTCCCGCTCCACGGTGGTGACCCGCGACACGAGGGCGGGATCGCCGCCCAGCGCGGACCATGCGAACCTGATGTCAGTCATGACTGCACTATGCAGTATTGACTGAATCAGTATAGGTCGCGTACCCCCGTCTGGACGGCTACTCGTCGGCTACTTGGTCACCGCGGCCAGCGCGTCCGCCGTGCCCCAGCCGTAGAAGCCGTTGCGGTTCTTCGTGCCCTCGCACACCGCGTCGACCTTGCCGTCCCCGTTGATGTCGTACGGGTCCGTGCACGGCGTGGCGCTGGCCTCCGCGTACAGCAGCGCCTTCACCAGAGCCGCGGGGGCGTGCGGATGCGTCGACTTGATCAATGCCGCAACCCCGGCGACATGCGGGCTCGCCATCGATGTACCGGCCATGTAGCCCCACTTGCCACCCGGCAGCGGACCCAGGATCAGGCCGCTGGTCGCCGGCGGCTCGGGCTTCTGGTACATCGTGGAGTCACCGCCCGGCGCGGCGATGTCGATGACACCGAGACCGTAGTTGGAGAAGGACGACTTGACGCCCTTCGCACCGGTCGCCGCCACCGTGACGACACCCGGCAGCTGGGTCGGGATGTCGTAGCACTTGTGCGGGTCGATCACCCGGTCCCCGGGCGTGGAGTCGTTCGGGGAGACCGGGTCGGTGATCGAGTGGGAGGCCAGGTCGTAGTTCTCGTTGCCCGCCGCCGCGACGTTGACCGTGCCCTTGCGCTCCGCGTACTGCGAGGCCCGCCGGACGGCCTCCACCAGTGCCTTCTGGTCCGGGTCGTCCGCGCAGTTGAAGTACCACGGGTCGGTGTAATAGCTGTTGTTGGTCACGTCGACACCGTGCTCGGCCGCCCACACGAAGCCGCACACCACGGCCTCCGTGTAGAAGAACCCGTCCGGGTTGGCGACCTTGATGCCGGCCACCTTCACCCCCGGCGCCACACCCGTGATGCCGACGCCGTTCTTCGCGCCCGCGATCTCCCCGGCCACATGCGTGCCGTGCGGACTCTCGGCGGCGCTCGGCCGCCAGGCGCCGTCGGTGGTGTCCGGCTTGCCCGACACACAGTTGACGGAGGCGGCGCGGTCGAAGTTCGGGGCGATGTCCGGGTGGGTGTCGTCCACACCCGTGTCGATGACGGCGACGGTGACGTTCGGGCTGCCGAGCGTCTTCTCGTGCGCCTTGTCGGCCTTGATGGCGGGCAGGTCCCACTGCAACGGCTCCAACGGGTCCTGCCCGTCGGCCGCTTCGGAGCCCGCCTCGGCCGCCTGCGCGGCGGTCAGCGGCTTCGGCGCGCCCACGTCGGTGGTCGACTGCGCGGGCAACGGCGCCGTACGCGTGGCGCCCGCGGACTCCACCCCGGGCGCCTGGCGTATGGCCTTCGCGAAGCCCGGGTCGGCGGAGTGGACGACGATGACGCCTATCTGGTCGTACGACGTCACGATCGTGCCGCCGGCCTTCGCGATCGCCTGCTTCACCTGGGCCGAGACGCCGTGTCCGGGACGGACGTTGACGACGTAGCTCAGCGAGGCCGCGTCGGTCTCGGTGGCGGTGGACTGCGCTCGGGGCGACGCCGAGGCCACGGCCGGCAGGAAGCCGAGTGAGGCGGTCAGCGACAGCGCGACCGGTACGGCCAGGGCGAGTCGGCGTCTGGAACGCAGATGAGCCATGGGGTCTCCACATCATCCGGATACAGAACCGCCCGAGACACAGGTGTGCTGCTCGGGCGGATACATGACGGTGGTGCAGGGCGAAGCTATCCCGCCCCCTCACCGGCCAGCAATGACTTGGCAATGACTTCCCCAGGCCACTTGCGAAAGAACGCGCGGAACTTGAACCGGTCCTCGCGCGGCGCCGTGGACCTTGGACGGGAGCCCCAGCACCCTCGGGCCCCCTGTCCCATCCGCATCCGCATCCGGTCCGACCGCAGCCGGACCCGCTGTCGCAACGCGAGGAGACTGACGTGGCCACCGAGACACCGCCACCCTCGAATACGCAGGTCCCCCTCCCCTCCACCGAGGAGTTCGCCGCGGTGCAGGAGAGCGCCGAGTTCGGTGAACTGCGCCGCTCCTACCGCGCCTTCGCCTTCCCCCTGACCATCGCCTTCACCGCCTGGTACCTGCTGTACGTCCTGCTGTCCAACTACGCGGGCGACTTCATGGGCACCAAGCTCTTCGGCAACATCAACGTCGCCCTGGTCCTCGGACTGGCCCAGTTCCTCACCACGTTCCTCATCGCCTGGTGGTACGCGCGGCACGCCGCCGCCAAGCTCGACCCCAAGGCGGAGGCCATCAAGTCCCGGATGGAGGGCGGAGCATGACCACCGCACACCCCGCAGCGCACACCCTGCTGGCCGCCGGTGAGGCGAGCGAGCACCGCACGCTGATCATCACCCTGTTCGCGGTCTTCGTCGCCGCGACCCTCGTCATCACCGTCTGGGCCGGCCGCCAGACCAAGGACGCCGCCGACTTCTACGCCGGCGGGCGGCAGTTCACCGGATTCCAGAACGGCCTCGCCGTCTCCGGCGACTACATGTCCGCCGCGTCCTTCCTCGGCATCGCGGGCGCCATCGCGCTGTTCGGCTACGACGGCTTCCTGTACTCCATCGGCTTCCTGGTCGCCTGGCTGGTCGCCCTGCTCCTGGTCGCCGAACCGCTGCGCAACTCCGGCCGCTACACCATGGGCGACGTCCTGGCGTACCGGATGCGCCAGCGCCCCGTCCGCACCGCCGCCGGCGCCTCCACCATCGTCGTGTCGATCTTCTATCTGCTGGCCCAGATGGCGGGCGCGGGCGTTCTGGTCTCGCTGCTGCTCGGCATCACCAGCGACGGCGGCAAGACCGGCATCGTGGCCCTGGTCGGCGTACTGATGATCGTGTACGTCACCATCGGCGGCATGAAGGGCACCACCTGGGTGCAGATGGTCAAGGCCGTGCTGCTGATCGCCGGCGCGATCCTGCTGACCTTCCTGGTGCTGCTGAAGTTCGACTTCAACGTCTCCGACCTGCTCGGCAGCGCCGCCGACAACAGCGGCAAGGGCGCCGCGTTCCTGGAGCCCGGCCTGAAGTACGGCGCCACCGGCACCACCAAGCTGGACTTCCTCTCGCTCGGCATCGCCCTGGTGCTCGGCACCGCCGGACTGCCGCACATCCTGATCCGCTTCTACACCGTCCCGACCGCCAAGGCCGCCCGCAAGTCCGTGATCTGGGCGATCGGCCTGATCGGCGCCTTCTACCTGATGACCCTCGCCCTCGGCTTCGGCGCCGCCGCCCTCATCAAGCCGGACGAGATCATCGCCTCCAACAAGGCCGGCAACACCGCGGCCCCGCTGTTGGCCCTGCACCTGGGCGGCGTGGACTCCAACTGGGGCGCCGTCCTGCTCGCCAGCATCTCGGCCGTCGCCTTCGCCACGATCCTCGCCGTCGTCGCGGGCCTCACCCTCGCCTCGTCCTCCTCCTTCGCCCACGACATCTACGCCAACGTCATCAAGAAGGGCACCGCCACCGAGAAGCAGGAACTGGGCGCGGCCCGCTGGGCGACCGTCGGCATCGGCGCCGTCTCCATCGTCCTCGGCGCCCTCGCCCGGGACCTGAACGTCGCCGGACTGGTGGCCCTCGCCTTCGCGGTCGCCGCCTCCGCCAACCTGCCCACCATCCTCTACAGCCTGTTCTGGAAGCGGTTCACCACCGCCGGCGCCCTGTGGTCGATCTACGGCGGCCTGGTCACCGCGGTCGGCCTGGTGCTGTTCTCGCCGGTGGTCTCGGGCAAGCCCACGTCGATGTTCCCGGACGTCGACTTCCACTGGTTCCCGCTGGAGAACCCGGGCCTGATCTCCATCCCGGTCGGCTTCCTGCTGGGCGTCCTCGGCACCCTGCTGTCCAAGGAGACCCCGGACAGCGGCAAGTACGCGGAACTGGAGGTGCGCTCGCTGACGGGCACCGGGGCCCACTGAGATGTCCGGTGCGGCCGCGTCGTAGGTCCCTACGACGCGGCCGCGTCCCACCTCGTCGGGATCACCCCTCGGCCGATGTCGGTGGTGTCACGTAGGCTCAAGGTGACGGAAGACAAGTGTTCCGGACGAGGGAGGGGGCCACGTGCTCATCGACACTTACGGCCGAGTGGCCACCGACCTGCGGGTCTCGCTCACCGACCGGTGCAATCTGCGCTGCACCTACTGCATGCCCGAGGAGGGCCTGCAGTGGCTGGCCAAGCCCGACCTGCTCACGGACGACGAGATCGTCCGCCTGATCGACATCGCGGTCACCTCCCTGGGCGTCAAGGAGGTCCGCTTCACCGGCGGCGAGCCCCTGCTGCGCCCCGGCCTGGTCGGCATCGTCGAGCGCGTCGCGGCCCTGGACCCACGCCCCCAGATGTCTCTCACCACCAACGGCATCGGCCTGAAGCGCACGGCGACGGCCCTCAAGGCGGCCGGCCTGGACCGGGTCAACGTCTCCCTCGACACGCTCCGCCCGGACGTCTTCAAGGCGCTCACCCGCCGCGACCGCCACAAGGACGTCCTCGAAGGTCTGCAGGCCGCCCGCGAGGCCGGTCTGACCCCCGTCAAGGTCAACACCGTCCTGATGCCGGGCCTGAACGCCGACGAGGCCCCGGACCTCCTGGCCTGGGCCGTGGAGCACGACTACGAGCTGCGCTTCATCGAGCAGATGCCCCTGGACGCCCAGCACGGCTGGAAGCGCGACGGCATGGTCACCGCCGGCGACATCCTCGCCTCCCTGCGCACCCGCTTCGAGCTGGCCCCCGAGGAGGCCGGGGCGCGCGGCTCCGCCCCGGCCGAGCGCTGGCTCGTCGACGGCGGCCCGCACCGCGTCGGTGTCATCGCCTCCGTCACGCGACCGTTCTGCGCGGCCTGCGACCGCACCCGCCTCACGGCCGACGGGCAGGTCCGCACCTGTCTGTTCGCCACCGAGGAGACCGACCTGCGCGGCGCCCTGCGCTCCGGCGCCCCCGACGAGGAGATCGCCCGCATCTGGCGGCTGGCGATGTGGGGCAAGAAGGCGGGCGCGGGCCTGGACGATCCGTCCTTCGTCCAGCCGGACCGGCCGATGTCCGCCATCGGCGGCTGAGGTCCGGTCCCCAGGGGGTGTCTCGCCGCCTTCGGAGGCTCGGGAGCCGTCAGGGGCTTTCGGGGCGCTCGGAGGCTTCCCACTCCTTCAGAAGGACCACGTCCTTCAGGAACCCCCGCACCCCCAGGAACTGCGACAGGTGTTCCCGGTGCTCCTCGCACGCCAGCCATGTCTTGCGGCGCTCCGGCGTGTGGATCTTCGGGTTGTTCCAGGCCAGCACCCACACGGCGGCGGCACGGCAGCCCTTGGCGGAGCAGATCGGGGTCTCGTCAGTCACAGCTTCGTCTCACAGCCACGGCACACAAGGCGACGCCGAGCAGCCACGGGGGGAGCTGCCCGGCGTCGGTCTGTCGCTCCGACGGGGGATGCGGAGCGCGTACGAAGTATGTCACGGGTAACCCGTCGCCCGGCACCGGAACAACATGATTGATCTGAGCATTTCTTGAGCTTCCCGTCCGGGCCGGCGGTCGGCGCCGGTCACACGCCGTCGTGGGGCTCGCGTGCCGCGCCCGTGGCGCTGCCCGGGGTGCCGTTCGGAGCGCTGTTCGCCGCGCCCGCCGCCGGGTCGGCCGTGGTGTCCCGGGCACCGGACTCCGCGAAGCCGTCCTCCTCGTTCCGCGGCGACGTGATCATCGGCTTGGTCGGCATGGCGACGAACGTCGACGGCAGGTTCGGCGCGTTCTCCCGCCCCGCGTTGGCGATCACCACGGCGATATAGGGCAGCACCAGCCCGAGCACCAGCGCCACGATCGCCACATACCGCTCGACGTTCCACAGCGCCACCGCGAGGAGCACCGACACCGTACGGATCGACATCGAGATGACATACCGGCGCTGACGGCCGCGCACGTCCTCCTGCAGGCCCGTCCGGGCTCCCGTGATCCGGAACACCTGGACGTGGCCACCGCCATGCTGCTTCCGCATCACAATCCACCATTCGCCCGCATCGGACAGTTCCCCGGCTCCCTGCCCGGTCGCCCACCGGCAGGAAACACCGGTCCGCACCTGCTCCACGTTACGCCGCGCCGACCGCGCCTACGAGGCCGGGGCACCCTCTGCCTGCGCGAACGACCCGTATGCGTCCGCGCGGGCGCACGCGGTGACTCCGCCCGTCCACGCCCCCGGCGCCCGATGCGTACAGCCGCGCCCGGCATGCGGCGCAGGGCCGTCCGGCCGACACTGACCGTAGCGGTCACATCGAGCCGGAGGAGGCGGCCATGGGCTGGTTGTGGGCGATCATCGTGGGCTTCGTGCTCGGCCTGATCGCCAAGGCGGTGATCCCCGGCAAGCAGCACAGCCCGCTCTGGCTCACCACCATTTTCGGCATGCTCGGCGCGATCGCCGGCAACGCGGTCGCCCGTGCGGCCGGCGTCGCCGAGACCCGCGGCATCGACTGGAGCCGGCACATCTTCCAGCTCGTGGCCGCGATCATCATCGTCGCTATCGGCGACATGGCGTACATGGCGCTGTGGGGCAACAAGAAGCGGCGGCGGGAGCGGGCATAGCGCGCCGGACACGAGAAAGAGGTGGCCTCCTGGGAGACCACCCCTTCCTCATGCGGTGTCCCTTCAGGCGCCGGTGACCTCGACCGCCGCCAGGTTCTTCTTGCCCCGGCGCAGCACCAGCCAGCGGCCGTGCAGCAGGTCCTCAGCGGCGGGGACCGCGTCCTCGGCGGTCACCTTGACGTTGTTCACGTAGGCACCGCCCTCCTTGACCGTGCGGCGCGCGGCCGACTTGCTGGGCACCAGGCCGACCTCGGCGAACAGGTCGACCACCGGGCCCAGCTCGGTCACCCGCACGTGCGGCACCTCGGACAGCGCCGCGGCGAGCGTCCGCTCGTCCAGCCCGGCCAGCTCGCCCTGGCCGAACAGGGCCTTGGAGGCGTCGATCACCGCGGCCGTCTGGTCGGCGCCGTGCACCAGCGTCGTCAGCTCCTCCGCCAGCGCGCGCTGCGCGGCCCGGGCCTGCGGACGCTCCTCGGTCTGCCGCTCCAGCTCCTGAAGCTCCTCGCGGGACCGGAAGGACAGGATGCGCATGTACTTGGAGATGTCCCGGTCGTCCACGTTCAGCCAGAACTGGTAGAACGCGTACGGCGTCGTCATCTCCGGGTCGAGCCAGACGGCGCCGCCCTCGGTCTTGCCGAACTTGGTGCCATCCGCCTTCGTCATCAGCGGCGTCGCCAGCGCGTGCACGCTGGCGTCCGGCTCCAGCCGGTGGATCAGGTCCAGGCCGGCCGTGAGGTTGCCCCACTGGTCGCTGCCGCCCTGCTGGAGCGTGCAGCCGTGGCGCCGGTACAGCTGCAGGAAGTCCATGCCCTGCAGGATCTGGTAGCTGAACTCGGTGTAGCTGATGCCCTGGTCGGACTCCAGACGGCGGGCCACCGAGTCCTTCGTCAGCATCTTGTTGACGCGGAAGTGCTTGCCGATGTCCCGGAGGAACTCGATCGCCGACAGGTTCTGCGTCCAGTCCAGGTTGTTCACCATGACCGCGGCGTTCTCGCCCTCGAAGGACAGGAACGGCTCGATCTGCCGGCGCAGCCTGTCCACCCAGCCGGCGACCGTCTCCGGGTCGTTCAGGGTGCGCTCCGCGGTCGGGCGCGGGTCGCCGATCAGGCCCGTGGCGCCGCCGACCAGCGCCAGCGGCCGGTGACCGGCCTGCTGGAGCCGGCGCACGGTGAGCACCTGCACCAGGTGCCCCACGTGCAGCGACGGCGCGGTCGGGTCGAAGCCGCAATAGAACGTGACGGGACCGTCCGCGAGCGCCTTGCGCAAAGCGTCCTCGTCAGTGGACAGGGCGAACAGCCCCCGCCACTTCAGCTCGTCGACGATGTCCGTCACGGTTCTCGTGTCTCCTAGATGATCTCGTGGGTGGTCCCGCCGGTGATCGCGGGTGATCACGCCGGCGGTTCCGGGCCAGTCGGGTGACAGCCGACTACGAGGTTATACGCCCTGGCTGACAGAGCTCATATTGAAATCGGGGACGCGCAGCGCCGGCATCGCGGCCCGGGTGAAGTAGTCGCTCCACTCGCGCGGCAGGGTCTTCTCGGTCCGCCCGGCCTCCGCGGCCCGGCCCAGCAGGTCCACCGGCGACTCGTTGAACCGGAAGTTGTTGACCGCACCGGTCACCTCGCCGTTCTCGACCAGGTACACCCCGTCCCGGGTCAGCCCCGTCAGCAGCAGCGTCGCCGGGTCCACCTCGCGGATGTACCACAGGCAGGTCAGCAGCAGGCCGTGCTCGGTGGCGGCGACCATCTCCTCGAGGGAACGCTCGCTGCCGCCCTCCAGGATCAGGTTCCCGGCCGACGGGGCCACGGGCAGCCCGGTCAGGCCCGCGCTGTGCCGGGTGGTCAGCAGATGCCGGAGCTCGCCGTCACCGATCCACTCGGTCGCCTGTACCGGCAGCCCGTTGTCGAACACCGACTGGTCGCCGCCGGAGGAGTGCGCGACCACGAACGGAGCGCACTCCAGACCGGGCCGGCCCGGATCGCTGCGCAGGGTCAGCGGCAGCCCGCTGAGCTTCTCGCCGACGCGGGTGCCGCCGCCCGGCTTGGAGAACACCGTCCGCCCTTCGGCCGCGTCCCGGCCCGACGAGGACCACATCTGGTAGATCAGCAGATCCGCGACGGCGGTCGGCGGCAGCAGCGTCTCGTAGCGCCCCGCGGGCAGCTCGATCCGCCGCTGGGCCCAGCCGAGCCGTACGGCCAGCTCCGCGTCCAGCGCCGCCGGGTCGACGTCCTTGAAGTCCCGCGTGGACCGTCCCGCCCACGCCGAGCGCGTACGGTCCGGGGACTTCGCGTTCAGCTCCAGGGTTCCGACGGGCTGGTCGTGGCGCAGGCGCAGACCCGTCGAGGTACCGAGATACGTCGACACCAGCTCGTGATTGGCGAAGCCGTACAGCTCGCGGCCACCGGCACGCGCGCGTGCGAAGGACTCGCCGAGGGCCGGGGCGAAGTCCGCGAACACCGCCGAGGACGTCTCGGCGGGCGCGTCGGTGAAGCCGGGGGACTGCGGCACGCCCGTGACCAGCGGCTGCGCGTCCTCGGCCGGCCCGGCCCCGCGCGCGGCCTCCTCGGCGGCCCGCACCAGCGGCTCCAGCTCGTCCTCGGTCACGGCCGACCTGGACACGACGCCCGAGGCGGTGCCCTCCTTGCCGTCGACGGTCGCGACCACGGTGAGCGTGCGCCCGCGCGTGACACCGTTCGTGGTGAGCGCGTTGCCCGCCCAGCGCAGGTTGGCGGTGGAGTGCTCGTCCGCGATGACGACGCACCCGTCCGCCCGGGACAGTGCGAGGGCGCGCTCGACGACCTCGTGCGGCTTGCTGGTACGCGGGCTCATCGACCGGCCTCCTGGGTGGTGTTCAGGATGTTGACGCCCTTGAAGAGGGCGGAGGGGCAGCCGTGGGACACGGACGCGATCTGGCCCGGCTGGGCCTTGCCGCAGTTGAAGGCGCCGCCGAGGACGTACGTCTGCGGGCCGCCGACGGCCGCCATGGAGCCCCAGAAGTCGGTGGTGGTCGCCTGGTAGGCGACGTCCCGCAGCTGCCCGGCCAGCCGCCCGTTGACGATCCGGAAGAACCGCTGACCGGTGAACTGGAAGTTGTACCGCTGCATGTCGATCGACCAGGACCGGTCGCCGACGACGTAGATGCCCCGGTCGACGCTGCCGATGAGATCCTCGGTCGACATCCCCGCCGGATCCGGCCGCAGCGACACGTTCGCCATGCGCTGCACCGGCACCCGGCCGGGGGAGTCCGCGTAGGCGCACCCGTTGGACCGTTCGAACCCGGTCAGCTTCGCGATCCTGCGGTCCAGCTGGTAGCCGACCAGCGTGCCGTCCTTCACCAGGTCCCAGGACTGCGCCTCGACGCCCTCGTCGTCGTAGCCGACGGTCGCCAGACCGTGTTCGGCGGTGCGGTCGCCGGTGACGTTCATCAGCTCCGAGCCGTACTTCAGCTTGCCGAGCTGGTCGAAGGTGGCGAAGGAGGTGCCGGCGTAGGCGGCCTCGTAGCCGAGGGCCCGGTCCAGCTCGGTGGCGTGCCCGATGGACTCGTGGATGGTCAGCCACAGGTTGGAGGGGTCCACGACCAGGTCGTAGACGCCCGCCTCGACGCTCGGGGCGCGCATCTTCTCGGCCAGCAGCTCGGGGATCTGTTCGAGTTCGGCGTCCCAGTCCCAGCCGGTCCCGGTGAGGTACTCCCAGCCGCGCCCCACGGGCGGGGCCAGCGTCCGCATCGAGTCGAACTCCCCGCTGGACTCGTCCACGGACACGGCCGTCAGCTGCGGATGCAGCCGCACCCGCTGCTGGGTGGTCACGGTGCCCGCGGTGTCGGCGTAGAACTTGTTCTCGTGCACGGTGAGCAGCGAGGCGTCGACGTGGTCCACGCCGTCGGCCGCCAGCAGCCGCCTGCTGAAGCCGGCGAGCAGCGCGGACTTCTCCTCGTCCGGCACGGAGAACGGGTCGATCTCGTACGACGACACCCAGGTCCGCTCGGCGTGCACCGGCTCGTCGGCCAGCTCGACCCTCTCGTCGGCCCCGGCCGCCTTGATCACCTGGGCGGACAGCCGCGCCATCGCCACGGCCTGCGAGGCCACCTTGGCGGCGGCGGCCAGCGTCAGATCCACTCCGGAGGCGAACCCCCACGTACCGCCGTGCACCACCCGCACCGCATACCCCAGGTCGGTGGTGTCCGACGACCCGGCCGGCCGGGCGTCCCGCAGCCGCCAGGACGCACTGCGCACCCGTTCGAACCGGAAGTCGGCGTGCTCGGCACCGAGGGCACGCGCGCGTGCGAGTGCCGCGTCGGCGAGGGGGCGCAAGGGGAGCGCCAGGAACGACTGATCGATCTCATGGGGCACGGGCGGGTTTCCCTTCGCTGTCACCACCGGGTCCGTCGAGCTCGGACCGTGCGAATCACCGATACATCACCGATACGGAAGTCAAACACGCCGCGCACCCTCCGTACACGAGGGTTTTCCCTCTGGGCGGGCGAAAGTCCGCGGGCGCCTGGGCTGTCGGCGACAGCGCGGCGGGCGGGCCGGGATCGCTCCCGTGCCCGCCCGTGATCAGTGCGTACGACGCGTACTCAGCCGTCGAGCGACGATCCTGCCGCGAGTGCGGTGAACGCCGCCCACGTGGTCGGCGTGACGACGAGAGGACGGATCGCCTTGGCCTTGGAGTCGCGGATGTGGACCGCTTCGGTGCGCACGGCGACCTCGACGCAGTTGTCCCCGTCTCCGCCGCTGCAGCTGCTCTTGAACCAGCTCAGCTCAGGGGTGCTGCTCATAGCGCTCCTCGCATCCGTTCCAGCAGGTTCACCGTAGCCCGGCAATCCAGGGCCGGTGAACGCAGCTTGCCATAGCGCTGGTGAAGGATGCTGACCTCCCTTGGGGCAGCGAGCAGATTGCTTGATCGGTGCCCTTCGACGTAGCCGAACCACTGGTGCGCCGCTGTTTCGGCCAGGTACAGCTGGCCGTCGACTCCGCAGTGATCCTCCTGGTACAGCGGCATGATCTGGATCTCGACGTTGGTCTGTTGTCCGACGTTCAGCAAGTGGTCGATGACAGCCCTTGTGACCTGGGCGCCGCCGACCCCGCGCTCCAGAACGGCCTGTTCGATGATGAAGGCGAACGCGGTGTTCGGCCGTTCGGTCAGGAGCGCCTGGCGTTTCAGCCGTGCCGCCACCTTGTGCCTGATCTGCTCTTCGGACCAGGGCGGGAGCTGACGCTCGAACACCGCCCGTGCATAGCCCTCCGGCTGCAACAACCCCGGAACCGCCCGGCACTCATACGCGTACAAGGAGATCGCCTCCTCCTCGACGCTCGCCCACTGCCGGAACCACGACGCCAGCCCCGCCCGCCTCGTCAGACTCCTCGCCGCCGCCGTGAGGACCTTGAGCGCGACCGGACCCAGCACCTCCGCCGCCCGCGCGGGCAGATCCCCCGGAGGGAACCGCTTCCCCTGCTCGATCTTCGCGACGTACGCGGCCGAGTACCGCACTCGCAGCGCGAACTCCTCCTGAGCCAGCCCGGATTCCTCGCGCAGCGCCTTCAGGACCGCGCCGAAGGTCTTGAGACTGTCGGAGAGCTCGGGTTCCGAGTTCGTACCGCCGCCTCCGCCGTGGTCCGCCGTCATCGCCGCGTGCCTCCTGTGCTCACGTTCTCGCCGGTCCCCGCTCAACCCGTCCAACCCACCCAGGGTCACGCTGAGTTACCGACCCGGTCCAGAGTGTGCACTGGTACAGCCGTGTCTGTATGGGTTTCGGGCCTGTTGGCGGGGTGGGAGGCGCCGGAACGCTGGGTGCATGCCAGCACCACACACCCAAGAGGCCCTTACCGTGCGTGTGTTCGTCCAGCGGTTCTCCGCCACCCGGCGCGGGGCGCGGCTCGCGCGTCGGCTGGCCGTGCACCGGCTCGACGTGTGGGACGTGCCGTACGGCAGCCCGGCCTCCGAAGCCGTCGCTCTCGTCGTCGCCGAGCTCGCGGCCAACGCCGTCCTGCACGGCCGTGTCCCCGGGCGGGACTTCGAGCTGAGGCTGCGCTGCGACCGCGCCGCGGGTGCCGTACGCGTCGAGGTGTCGGACACCCATCCAGGGCGCCCGGAGCCCGCGGACCCCGACCAGGAGGCCGAGCAGGCCGGGGAGGCCGAAGGCGGCAGGGGCCTGCTCCTCGTCGAAGCCGTCGCGGTGCGCTGGGGCGTCCAGGAGCGTACCGGGCCGGGCAAGACCGTATGGGCGGAGTGTGTGCTGCCCACGTCGTCATGAGTCGTGAGGTCACCCGGTCGGTGGTCTCCTGGGGTTCCACCACCGGCTCGATCCCACGCCCATTACGGTGAGCGCCATGGCCAGCAAGAGCCGTACCACCGGCAAGAGGAAGAAGACCCGCGGGAACAGGCGGAGCCCGGCTCCCCGAACGGCAGCCTCCGCGTCCGTCACCCCCACCCAGGCCGCCGAGGAGTACGAACGGCTGGTGGAGCAGTACCCGGAGGACCGGGAGGAGCTGCTTCTGGAGGCCGCCTCGGCGTGGAGCGACGCGGAGGAGCACGGCCGCGCGCTGGCGTTGTACGAGCGGCTGCTGGATCCGGACGGCCCTGACATCGACCAGCCGGATCTGGTGGACGCGCTCCGGATCAACGCGTTGTGGGACGCCGGGCGCCGGGACGAGGCACGCACGGCGGCCGCCGCGTTCCGCAGGCGCCATCCCCGGCACGCGGGCGCGTGGATGTTCGTCGCCGAGGTCTTCGAGTCCGCGGACGAGACGGCGACGGCGGCCGAGTGGTACACGGCGGGCATCACGCACGCCCTGGGCGCCGGTACGCCGGTGACGGCCGACACGGTGGAGGAAGCCCCCGACGGCTTCGACCTGGAGACGCTTCTCATCGGCCGCCACCGGGTGCGGCGCCTGCTCGGTGCGGCGCACGACGACTGGGACGACGTGGCGGACGAGCTGCACCAGCGGCGCGCATCGCCCCTGCGCGGCCGGATGCGCCCACTGGACGAACTGCACGATCCGGTCCGTCTCAAGCGGTTGGCCCAGGGGGGTGCCGATGCTCTGAAGGCGGAGTTCGAGGAGTTGGCGGAGACGCTGGCCGAGGACCAGGCGGCGCCCACCGGTCCGCTGAAAACCTGCGTCCTGTTCTGGCCCCGCGAGGAGTTCGACCGTCTGCTGCAGCGCTGGCCGTCCGTCACGGACGCATACGGCGACGACCACGCCGACCACCTGCGGCAGGTCGAGCACACGCTACGGGAACTGTCGGATGAAGGGGGCACGCGCCTGGCGGTCGGCCGGGCGACGGTGGGCGGTCTGGAGGCGCACGTGCGCGAGGCCGGCGGGTCCCCCGACGCGCCGTCGGCCCGGTCCGGCTACTCGGCCGAACTGGCCCGCAGGGGAGAGGCGACCGACTGGCCGCCGCCGCGAAACGGCCCCTGCTGGTGCGGCTCGGACCGCAAGTACAAGAAGTGTTGCGGGAACCCTGCACTCGGTTGAGCGGTGCGACGAGCCAACGCCCAGGCGCGCCGTAGGTGCAATTACGGGAGTGTAGGTGCAATGCCTGCGACGGTAAGGGAGTCCGACATGAGCACCATTTCCGTTCGCGAGTTCTCCTACAATCCGAGCGCGGTCTTCGCCCGCGTGGAGAAGGGGGAGACCGTCGAGGTCACCCGTCACGGCAACGTCATCGCGATACTGGTCCCGAGTGGCGGTCCGATGGAGCGGTACGGGCATCTGGTGGCCGAAGGCAAGATCAAGCTCAAGGCGGCGACCGTGGCCGACCTGGCGGACTTCCCCCGGTACGACATCCCCGATGACGCGCCGGACCCGCTGGAGTCCCTGCTCGCCGAGCGCGAGGAGTACTACCGGTGATCTACATGGACTCCTCCGCGTTGATCATGTTGCTGACCGGGCGGGCGAACGTCTCCGCGCTTGACGCCTTCCTCGCGGACTTCCCACAGGCGCCGCTGGCGACGTGCACCGTCGGTTTCGTGGAAACCGTGCGCCACCTGGACCGGGCGGGCAGTTTCCCGCGAGCCCTGACGGATCTCGATGAGCGGGGGACGGAGATCCTCCTGGGGCGGGAGGTCCGTGACCTGGCCACCCGTGTCGGCCCTGGCCTGCGCGCGCTGGATGCCCTTCATGTGGCGAGCGCGCTCTCCCTGGAGCGAGAACTGGTGGCGCTCGTGACGTACGACCGCCGGATGCTCGACGCGGCGCGCAAGGAGGGCCTGCCCGCCCACGCCCCCGGTCTGGAGGAGTGACCCGAGGCCGTCCTCGTGGCCTGCCGACTGTAGAGACCCGACAGGAGGCGGGCTGTGCCACTGTGGGTGCCCGCTTCCCCGCCGGCCTGGGTGGACCGATAGGTTTTCGGGTGAAGCCGCCTGCTCATCGAGGTGTCCGGGCGCGCTGTGAACGCTTCAGACCGCTACGAAAGGGTGATCCGTTGAGCCGCTCGGTTCTCGTCACCGGAGGCAACCGGGGCATCGGCCTCGCCATCGCCCGCGCGTTCGCCGACGCCGGCGACAAGGTCGCGATCACGTACCGGTCGGGTGAGCCGCCGGCCGACCTGACGGATCTGGGCTGCCTCGCCGTCAGGTGCGACATCACCGACCCCGAGCAGGTGGAGCAGGCCTACAAGGAGATCGAGGCCCAGCACGGCACGGTCGAGATCCTCGTCGCCAACGCCGGCGTCACCAAGGACCAGCTCCTGATGCGCATGTCCGAGGAGGACTTCGCCTCCGTCATCGACACCAACCTCACCGGCACCTTCCGTGTCGTCAAGCGTGCCAACCGCGGCATGCTGCGCGCCAAGAAGGGCCGTGTCGTCCTGATCTCCTCGGTCGTCGGCCTGCTCGGCTCGGCGGGACAGGCGAACTACGCCGCCTCCAAGGCCGGCCTGGTCGGCTTCGCGCGCTCCCTCGCCCGTGAGCTGGGCTCGCGCAACATCACCTTCAATGTCGTCGCCCCCGGCTTCGTCGACACCGACATGACCCGGGCGCTGAGCGACGAGCAGCGCGAGGCGATCATGGCGCAGGTGCCGCTGGGCCGGTACGCGCAGCCGGAGGAGATCGCCGCCGCGGTGCGGTTCCTCGCCTCGGACGACGCCTCGTACATCACTGGAGCCGTCATCCCCGTTGACGGCGGACTGGGAATGGGTCACTGATCACCATGAGCGGAATTCTCGAGGGCAAGCGCGTCCTGATCACCGGTGTGCTGACGGAGGCCTCCATCGCCTTCCACGCCGCGAAGCTGGCCCAGGAGCAGGGCGCCGGGGTCATCCTCACCGCGTTCCCGCGGCCCACGCTGACCGAGCGCATCGCCAAGAAGCTCCCCAAGCCCACCAAGGTCGTCGAGCTGGACGTCACCAACGACGAGCACCTGGCGCGCCTGGCCGACGTCGTCGGCGAGGAGCTGGGCGGCCTCGACGGCGTCGTGCACTCGATCGGCTTCGCGCCGCAGGACGCGCTCGGCGGCAACTTCCTCAACACGCCGTTCGAGTCGGTCGCCACCGCGATGCACGTCTCGGCGTTCTCCCTGAAGTCGCTGACCATGGCCTGCCTGCCGCTGATGCAGAACGGCGGCTCGGTCGTCGGCCTCACCTTCGACGCGCAGTTCGCCTGGCCGCAGTACGACTGGATGGGCCCGGCCAAGGCCGCCCTGGAGGCGACCAACCGCTACATGGCGCGCGACCTGGGCAAGCAGAACATCCGCTGCAACCTCGTCTCGGCGGGCCCGCTCGGCTCCATGGCCGCCAAGTCCATCCCGGGCTTCAGCGAGCTGGCCTCCGTCTGGGACACCCGCTCCCCGCTGGAGTGGGACCTGAAGGACCCCGAGCCGGCCGGGCGCGGCATCGTCGCCCTGCTGAGCGACTGGTTCCCGAAGACCACCGGCGAGATCATCCACGTGGACGGCGGTCTGCACGCCATCGGCGCCTGACACGCGCACTGTCCAAGGGCCCGCTTCCCCCAGGGGAGCGGGCCCTTCGCGTCACCCGGTCGGCTCATCCGGCCGGGCGGGGCGGACCGGTCGTCCCGCACCCTGGGACTGCGCTCACCTCGCGTTTTCCCTCCCCAGCACGGCCGAGGAGGCCCCCTGTGCGTCCGTTCCGCAGCGTGGCCTCGGCGACCTGGGCCGCGGGGCTGGGACTCGTCCTGCTCCTGCCGTACGACGCGTCGGCGGCCGAGCCGTTCGGTGCGACCTGCCGCAGCACCGTCTCCGGGTCCGAGGTGACCGCCTACTGCCACAACCCGTACCCCGAGACCGACCGCGTCGCCCTGCACATCGAATGCGCCCGGTGGTGGGACCTGGACGGTGACGGCGCCCCGGTGGACGTGGGACCCTCGCAGACCGTCCGGATGACCGGCCGCTGCTGGAAGGAGATCCGCTCGGTGTGGATCAGTCACCCGCGGGCGGACTGAACCCGAGCCGGGCCGCACGGCACAGGAACGGGTAGCTCGCGGCCTCGGCGGCGGCCGCCTCCGCGTCGCCCGTGCGGATGGCGTCGACCAGCCGCGTGTGGTCCATGTAGGTGTCCGGGGTCAGCCCCGCGCCGACGTCCGCGCGCAGCCAGTCCCGCAGCACCTCGCCCAGATCCGCGTACATCGCGGTCATCACGTCGTTGTGGGATGCGGCCACCACGGCCAGGTGGAAGGTCGCGTCCGCGGTCACGAACGCCTCCGCGTCCCCGGAGGCCCAGGCCTCCTCCCGCCGCACGAGCAGTGCGTCCAGCTGCTTGAGGTCCTTCTCGCCGCGCCGCTCTGCGGCCAGCTTCGCCGCGGCCGACTCCAGCGTGGAGCGCAGCTCGGCGATGTGCCGAGGGTCGGCGCCGGCGAACCGGCGGTGCATCACGCCGGCCAGCTCGCTGGTCGCCACGACGTACGTGCCGGAGCCCTGGCGGATGTCCAGCAGCCCGTTGTGCGCCAGCGCGCGGACCGCCTCGCGCACGGTGTTGCGGGCGACACCGAGCTGGTCGACCAGCTCCGGCTCCGTCGGGATGCGGGAGCCGACCGGCCACTCGCCCGAGGTGATCTGGTGCCGCAGCGCTGCGATGACCTGCTCGGACAGCGCCGACCGGCGTGGATGGCTCAGGGGCATGGCACACCTTCGCACGCGGGGCCCGGAAGCCGACTCCCGGGCCATGGACGGTCAATCATCCCATCATTCTATGATGGACCTCATGGCACGCGAGGAAACCACCCGGACGACGACGCCCACGACCGAGCCGCAGACCACGGCCGCGACCGCCGCTTCCCGGGTACCCGGGACACCACCGGAGCCCGGGAAGTCGTCCACGCGCGCGTGGACCACGCGCCTGGTCATGGTCGGCATCGTGCTGGCCGCCGTGAACCTGCGTCCCGCCATCACCAGCCTCGGCGCCCTCCTGGAGGAGGTCCGCGACGGACTCGGGATGAGCGGCAGCATGGCCGGGCTCCTCACCTCCGTGCCGCCGCTCTGCTTCGCCGTCTTCGGCGTCATGGCCCCCCGGCTGGCCCGCCGCTTCGGCCCCGCCGCGGTGGTGTGCGCCGGCATGGCCGCCATCACCGCCGGGCTGCTCATACGCCCCTACGCCGGGAACACTGCGGGCTTCCTCGTCGCCAGCGCGCTCGCGCTCATGGGCATCGCCGTCAGCAACGTCCTGATGCCGGTCCTCGTCAAGCGCTGGTTCCCCGACCGCGTCGGATCCATGACCGGCCTGTACTCCATGGCCCTCGCCCTGGGCACCTCGACCGCCGCCGCGGCGACCGTCCCGCTGACCGGCGCCCTCGGCGGCGGCTGGCAGCCCGGCCTCGCCGTGTGGGCGGCGCTCGCGGCCGTGGCCGTACTGCCGTGGCTGCCGCTGGTACGCGACCGGGGCAGCGCGCCGGCCGGCCGGGCACCGGCCGAGCAGCGGTCCGTACGGCACGAGCCCGCGCGCACGGATCAGACCCCGCAGGCCCCCGCGCCGCGGATCACCCGCAGTGGCACCGCCTGGGCGCTGGCCGCCTTCTTCGGCCTCCAGGCCACCGCCGCCTACATCACCATGGGCTGGATGGCCCAGATCTTCCGGGACGCGGGCGTGTCCGCCGGCAGGGCCGGACTGCTGCTCGCGGTCACCATGGTGATGGGCGTGCCGCTGGCGTTCGTCATCCCCCGCCTGGCCACCCGGCTGCCCCACCAGGGGCCCATCGTGGTCGTGCTCGGCCTCTGCGGCCTGGCCGGATACGCCGGCCTCTACCTCGCGCCGGCCGCCGGCGCCTGGGCCTGGGCGCTGCTGCTCGGCGTGTCCAACTGCGCCTTCCCGCTGGCGCTCACCATGGTCGGCATGCGCGCCCGGACCGGACCGGGCGTCGTCCAGCTGTCGGCGTTCGCCCAGAGCACCGGCTACCTGATCTCCATCCCGGGACCGCTGCTGGTCGGCGTGCTGTACCAGAGCAGCGGCGGCTGGGGGGTGCCCATCGCGCTGATGACCGGCCTGATGATCCCGCAGATGGTGGTGGGCTGGCTGGCGGGACGCGACCGCACCGTGGAGGACGAGGCGACGCGCTGAACCGGCCCCGGCGCACCCGCGCCGGGGCCCGGGTGCGAGACTGGGGCCATGCAGCCTGTGCTCGACCCGAACCCCCAGAACAGCCAGAAGAAAATGCTGCTCGTCTTCGGCGCGTTCTTCGCCATCTTCGTGATCATCGCCGTCATCGCGACGATCGCGTCCCCCTGACCCCCGCGAGAATCGCGTGCCCCTGACCCCGGGGTGGGGCCAACCCCCGATCCCCTAGGGGGCGAGGGTCAGGGTCAAGTGGGTGGATCACCGGATGGGCCGGGGCCCGCCGGTTCCGTAACTTCGAGGTGTGACCGCGAGCGGCGGTCCCAGGAGCACTCGAAGACCCACGGAGGCGATCATGGCGGCCCGAACGCACTCCCGGCCCCGCCCGGCGACCACGGGTGGCGTCGACATGCGGTTGCCGTGGTGGGCCCTGGCCCTGCCCGCCCTCGCCTTCGTCACTCTGCTCGCCCTGATACTCAACCCGTCGGGCGGCCACGCGAGCGCGGGCGACCCCGCCATCACGCAGCTGCTGCAGCACGCCCAGGAGCTGCTCTCCCACTGAGGTGGTCCGGCCGGCCCCGGCGCCCCCGGCGCGAGCCCCGCCACCCGCGAAGGCGCATGTCAACTCCCTGCGCCCCATGGCCTGTTTCGTGCGAAGCTGGGAGCCATGAGCGTCGCAGAACCCCGCAGGATTGTCCTCTTCCGGCATGCGAAAGCCGACTGGCCCCAGGTGTCCGACCACGAACGACCGCTGGCTGAGCGGGGCCGCAAGGACGCCGCTGTGGCCGGCCGCAAGCTGGCCGACTCCGGTGTTCCCTTCGACCTTGCCCTGTGCTCGACCGCGACCCGGACCCGTGAGACCTGGAAGCTCGCTGTCCACGAGCTGCCGCACCGGCCGAAAACCGTCTACGAGGAGCGGATCTACGAGGCCTCGCCCGGCGAGCTGATCACCGTGCTCAACGAAACGCCGGACGACATCCACAACGTCGTCCTGATCGGCCACAACCCGGGTGTGCAGGGACTCACCGAGGTGGTGTGCGGCGCGTCCGAGGCCGAAGCCCGCGAGCGCATGAGCCGCCGCGGCTTCCCGGCCGCCGCCTTCGCCGTCGTCACCTTCGAGGGCTCCTGGAAGAGCCTGGAGCCCGGGGTGGCCACGCTGGTCGACTACTGGGCGCCGTCGGAGTAGCCCGACCGTCCGGCCACCACCCGCGGACGGGGCCCGGCGCCTGCGCGGCCGCCGGGCCCCGGGGCCACCGATCCGGCCCCAGGGACCGTCACCGCGGGCGTCCGGGCCGCGAGCCTCCCGCCCTGTCCGGCCCCGCCCGGCCTCAGTCCTCCTCGTGCGCGTCCGCCGCCTCGACCTCTTCGCGGGTGACACCCAGCAGATACAGCACGGTGTCCAGGAACGGCACGTTCACCGCGGTGTGCGCCGCCTCCCGCACCACCGGCTTGGCGTTGAAGGCCACGCCGAGACCGGCTGCGTTCAGCATGTCCAGGTCGTTCGCGCCGTCACCGATCGCCACCGTCTGCGACAGCGGGACGCCCGCCTCGGCCGCGAACCGGCGCAGCAGCCGCGCCTTGCCCGCCCGGTCCACGATCTCCCCGGTGACCCGGCCCGTCAGCTTCCCGTCGACTATCTCCAACGTGTTGGCCTGCGCGAAGTCCAGCCCCAGCCGGTCCTTGAGATCGTCCGTGACCTGGGTGAAGCCGCCGGAGACGACACCGACCTGGTAACCGAGCCGCTTCAGCGTACGGATCAGCGTGCGCGCGCCCGGCGTCAGCCGCACCTCACTGCGCACCTTGTCCACCACCGAGGCGTCCAGCCCCGCCAGCAGCGCCACCCGTGCGTGCAGCGACTGCTCGAAGTCCAGCTCGCCGCGCATCGCGGCCGCCGTCACCTCGGCGACCTTGTCCTCGCAGCCCGCGTGCGCCGCGAACAGCTCGATCACCTCGTCCTGGATGAGGGTCGAGTCCACGTCCATGACGACCAGACGCTGCGCCCGCCGGTGCAGGCCCGCCGAGACGACCGCGACATCGACACCGAGTGCCGCCGCGTCCGTGACAAGGGCGGTGCGCAGCGGCTCCGTCTCCACGCCGGACACCGCGAACTCCACCGCCGTGACCGGGTACTTGGCCAGCCGGAAGATGCGGTCGATGTTGCCGCCGGTCTTGGTGATCCGCGCGGCGATCTGCGCGGTCGCCTCCGCAGTGAGGGGATGGCCGAGCACGGTGACCAGGGAGCGTCCGAGGCCGCGCGGCCGGTTGTCGCCACGGCCGGAGATGATCTCCGCCTGCATCTTCATCGACTCGGCCCAGCTGTGCACGGTGGCCCGCAGGTCGCCCTCCAGCCCGGCGGGCGGCTGGGTGACGAGCGCGCACAGCACCATCCGGCCACGGGTGACGACCTGCTCGATGTCGACCACGTCGACGGAGTAGGCGGCGAGGGTGTCGAAGAGGCCGGCCGTGATGCCCGGCCTGTCCTTCCCGAAGATCTTGACGAGAAGGGTGAGGTCATCAGAACTCTGCGAAGCGCTCATGGTGATTCCACCGTATCCGGCACCCAGTGCCTGCCGCCCCTCAGGTCCGCCTGGCGGACAGGGGACACGACCGCCCGGCGGGGTCACTTCCGGGGCGGTGTCCTCGGCGTCCTCGGTGGCCTCGGCGGAGGGGGCGGAGGGGGCGCGTCCGGCGGACCGTCATCGGGCGGGGGCGCCACCGGCGGCGGAGGCGGAGGGGGAGGCGGCCACGTCCCGGACCTCGGCCGGGAGCGCCGTCCGTGCGGACGCGGCGGCGGTGCGACGGGGCCCACCATCGTGGGCGCCTGGGCCACATCCTCCGGCGCGGGCGCGGGCGTCGCCCGCCCCGTCACGGAACCGTCCTTCCGACCGCGCCCCTCCTCCGACGACCGGGAGCTCTCCGGTGGCCGGGCGTTCCGCGTCGGACGGGCGGCCTCCGGCGTTCGGACGTCCTGCGTGGGCCGGGTGTCGTCGGGTGTTCGGGCTTCCTCGGGCGGCCGGGCGGCCTCCGGTGGCCGGGTGGGCGCTGCCGGCCGGGCGGCCTCCGACGGCCGGACGCCCTTGGGCGACCTGTCCTTGTCCACCGGGCGGGCGTCCTCCGGCCGCGGGTTGACCGACGGCCGGGCGACCTGCGCCGGCCGGGCGTTCTGCGTCGGCCGGGCGTCCTCCGGCGGGCCGGCACCGAACTCCGGTGGACCGGCACCGACCTCTGGCGGCCGGGGTCCGGTCTCCTCCGGGCGGCCGCCCTTCTCCCTTCCCCGCAGCTCACCGGGCAGCCGGAGGTACGGGTTGGTGGCCGGGTTCGGCGGCCGGAACGGCGTACCGGGGGAGTAGGGGCCGGCCTGCCCCGCAGGGCGCCACGGCTCATCGGCGGCCCCGGAGGACGGGGCATCGGACCGTACGCCGGACCGGCTCCCGGGCCGTACGGACCTCCCGACGTCGTCCCCGGCACTGCCCACCGGACGAGGGCCGCGACCCGGAGTTGGCTCCGCACCACCTGGACGAGCCCCCATGCCGCCGGCACCCCCGGCACCCCCGCCCCCCTCCATGACACCCAGTGCCAGTGCCAGTGGCGCCGCGCGCCGCCCCGCCACCCCGGCCGCGGTCGCCAGCAGCGCCCCGGCGGCCCCCGCCCCGGCGCCCCACACCGCGCCCAGCAGCAGGGCCGTGCCCAGATGCCCGTGCAGCTCGATCCCCGCGCCGAACGCGTCGACGCCGAGCACGGACAGGGAGGCGTTCACGGACACGTCCGTCAGCCAGGCGAGCAACGGCAGCGCCGCAGCCGTGACAAGCCCCAGCCGCAGCGCACACCGCCCCACGAACCCCAGGGCCCGCGATCCCCGCACCGCCGCCCCGGCAGCACGACCGGCGTGTGCCACCGGCGTGCGCACCGCGGTCAGCACCCCTGCCAGCAGCATCATCAGTGCCGCCGCCACTCCCAGCAGCCACACGCGCCCGTCCAGGTCGGCCAGCCGTGCCAGCGTGACCGGCCGGTCGGAGTCCGCGTCCAGCAGCCGGTCCAGCGGATCCGGCAGCAGTGTCGCGAGCACGCCCGTGGCCCTGCCGTCCCACGGGACGAAGAGTCCGACCGGAACACCGAGCCAGACCCCGCCCGGCGCACCGAGCAGCGCGGCCCCCGCGATGCGCCGGGGGTGGGGGTCGCCCACCGCCGCGTATCCGGCGGCGGCCAGACCCGCCACCACTGCCGTCAGCAGCACGGTGACGAGTGCGGACACGGCCGGCCGCACCACCCGGTGCACGGCGGTCCAGCCGCGCGGCAGGGGAGTGCGGCGCGAGGCGAGCAGCGCGATCAGCAGGATCCCGGCCGACCAGCCGAGCCCGCCGAGCAGCGTGGGCGCCGCGTCGACACGGAAGCCGACGGCCGCCTTGGCGTCGATGAGCTTGCCGATGTTGTCGGGCAGGAGCCCGCCGATGTCGCCCAGGTCGCCGAGCCCCGGAATGCTCAGACCGCCCGATCCTCCGCCCCCCGATCCGCCGCCGTTCCCGCCGCCCGGCAGCCGGTCCAGGCCCAGCGAGGCACCGTCGATGGTGACCACGTCGTGCCCGGCCCAGGCCAGCCCGCCCAGCATCGCCACGAACAGCACCACCACCGCCCCCGCGCGGGCGAGCAGTTCGGCCGGGGCGATGACAACCCCGGCCGCGCGCAAGGACCGTAGGAAGAACCACGACAGCAGCAGCGCCCCGACCAGGCTCACGCCCAGTGGCGTGATCTGGATGGCGGTGTGCGCCGTCGCCCCCTTCAGACCGAACACGGACACGTCCCCGGACGGCGTGACCGCACCACCGGCCCCAAGTGCCACCACCGCGGCGGTCATCGGGCCGAGCGAACCGGCCGAGTCCGCCCCGAGCAGGTGCAGCCCGAGCGCGGCGGTGGCCGCCATGCCCGTCAACGCCCAGCTCACACAGGCGATCGCGGACAGCAGCACACCGAGCCACGGCAGAGGCGCGGCCGGCCCGGCGGTCCCGGCTTTCGTGGCAGCCTTCGTGGCAGCACTCATGGCAGACCCCCCGATCCGCGGCACGGCGTGGCAGCCGCACATGTCCCCCTCGCGAGGAATACCACTCTCCGGCCGGGTTTCAACCCCGTCAACGCCGTCGGCCGAAGCGTGCGTTACCCACTCATGACAAGGCCCGGGTTTCGGTCACGGGCCGGAGCCTGAAATAGTTCCCCACGATGTTCGACATCCCTAGACTCCCTGTGATGGGGGTAACTCGGGGGACAACTCAGTGGGGCATGGAGTGCCGGAACTCGTACTGGAAACCAATGGACGGACCTGGACGCTCGACCCGTCCAGGCCTTACACCCTGGGACGCGATCCGCAGGGAGACATCGCCTTCGACGATGCCAGGGTCTCCTGGCGGCACGCGACGGTCAGTTTCAACGGCCGCAGTTGGGTCATCGAGGACCACGGCAGCACCAACGGCACATTCGTGCAGGGCCAGCGGATCCACCAGATGGAGATCGGTCCCGGCTCGGCCGTCCACCTCGGCAACGCCACCGACGGGCCGCGGCTGAACCTCTCGGCCGCCGCTTCCGCCGTCGCCACGCCGCAGGCCCAGCCCCAGCAGCAGCCGTACGCCGCACAGGGCGCGAACCCCGGCTGGGGCCAGCCGGGCCAGCAGCCGCCCGCCGCTCAGCAGGCCGCGCAGCAGCAGGCCCCGCAGGCCGGCTGGCAGCAGCCGCAGCAGGCGCCGTCGATCCCGCAGCAGCAGGGCCCCGGTGGTGGCGCGGGGGCGCCGCCGGTCTACGGCGACCGCAGCCCCACCACGTTCCACCAGTTCTCCCTGGGCCGGGTGATGCGCATCGGCCGTGCGCTGGAGAACGACCTGGTCGTCTCCGACCTTCAGGTCTCCCGCCACCACGCGGAGTTCCACGCCACGCCCGACGGCCGCTTCGAGATCCGCGACCTGGGCTCGCACAACGGCACGTACGTCAACGGCCAGCCGATCGCCAAGGGCGGCTCGGCGCTGCTCGGGCCGAACGACATCGTCGGCGTCGGCCACTCCACGTTCCGCCTGGTCGGCGACCGGCTCGAGGAGTTCGTCGACACCGGTGAGGTGTCCTTCTCGGCCCGCCACCTGACCGTCACGGTCGACGGCGGCAAGCAGATCCTCAAGGACGTGTCCTTCGGCGTCCCGGAGAAGTCGCTGATCGCGGTCATCGGCCCGTCCGGCTCCGGCAAGTCCACCCTGCTCAAGGCGCTCACCGGTTACCGCCCCGCCGACCAGGGCGAAGTCCTCTACGACAACCGGAACCTGTACAAGCAGTTCGCCGAACTGCGCCAGCGCATCGGTTTGGTCCCGCAGGACGACATCCTGCACAAGGAACTGACGGTCAAGAAGGCCCTGAAGTACGCGGCCAAGCTGCGCTTCCCGGCCGACACCACGGCCGCCGAGCGCGATGCCCGCATCGACGAGGTGCTGCGCGAGCTGAAGCTCGACATCCACAAGGACAAGAAGGTCACCTCCCTCTCCGGTGGCCAGCGCAAGCGCGTCTCGGTGGCCCTGGAGCTGCTCACCAAGCCGTCCCTGATCTTCCTGGACGAGCCGACCTCCGGCCTCGACCCGGGCATGGACCGCGACGTCATGCAGCTGCTGCGCGGCCTGGCCGACGACGGCCGTACGGTCCTCGTGGTCACCCACTCCGTGGCCGAGCTGGCGCTGTGCGACAAGCTCCTCGTGATGGCACCGGGCGGCTCCGTCGCCTACTTCGGCCCGCCCGAGGAGGCGCTGAACTTCTTCGGCTACGACAGCTGGGCCGACGTCTTCTCCGCCTTCGAGAACTACCGCGACTACGACTGGGCGGGCCGCTGGAAGGGCTCGCAGCACTACCAGATGTACGCCGCGGACATCGACGCCGTCGCCCCGCAGTCCGTACCCATGCCTCCGCCGCAGGCCATGAAGCCGCCCAAGCCGCAGGGCTGGGGTTCGCAGCTGCTGACCCTGATCCGCCGGTACGTCGCGGTGATCGCCTCCGACAAGGGCTTCCTGGCGCTGACGGTGATCCTGCCGGCGGTGCTCGGCGCGGTCAGCCTGCTGATCGACCACAACCACGGGCTGCTGGTCAACAAGGCGGTCAACCCGAAGACGGGCCTGCACATCCCGAACGGCACGGCGACCACGGTCCTGCTGATCCTCGCGGTCGGCGCGTGCTTCGCGGGCGCGGCGAACTCGGTCCGAGAGCTGATCAAGGAACGGGTCATCTACGAGCGGGAGCGCGCCACCGGACTGTCCCGCTCGGCGTATCTGATGTCCAAGGTCGTCGTGCTGGGCGCGGTCACCGTGCTGCAGGGCCTGATGGTCGGCCTGATCGGCTTCTCCAGCCGTGAGATCCCCGACCAGGGGCTCGTGCTGGGCGGCTCGACGCTGTTCGAGCTGTGCCTGCCGATCATGGCGCTCGGCTTCACCTCGATGATGTTCGGCCTGGTCATCTCCTCGCTGGTGAAGACCGCCGAGAAGACGATGCCGCTGCTGGTGATGTTCGCGATCATCCAGGTGGTGTTCACCGGCTGCCTGTTCACGCTGCACGGCACGGTCGGCGTCAACGAGTTCTCGTACCTGATGCCCTCGCGCTGGGCGGTGGCCGCGGCGGGCGCCACGCTCGACTTCAACAACATCGCCCCGAACACCGACGACCCGACCAGCACCGACCCGCTGTGGAACCACGAGGCCTCGGCCTGGGGCATCGACATGGTGGCGCTGATCGTCCTCGGCGTCGTCTGCGGCTTCCTGGTGGCGCGCTTCCTGCGCCGTCACGAGCCGGAGGTCATGCGCAAGTAGGACCGTCCGCGGCGACGAAGGACCGTCCGCGGCGGCGAACCGCCGTCCAGGACACGGCGAAGGGCGGCACCCCGCACCGGGGTGCCGCCCTTCCGCGTTGTCGTCAGAGGCCCGCGCCGACCTCCGAGGTCAGTACGCGCTGTTGACGTTGTCCATCGAACCGTATCGGTGCGCCGCGTAGTTGCAGGCGGCGGTGATGTTCGCGACCGGGTCGTAGATGTTCCACGACGTGCCCGGGACGTGGTACGCGCGGAAGGTCGGGTCGATGACCTGGAGCAGGCCCTTGGACGGGATGCCGTTGCGGGCGTTGATGTCCCAGAGGTTGATGGCCTTCGGGTTGCCCGAGGACTCCCGCATGATGTTGCGGTGCAGGCCGCTGTAGGAGCCGGGGATGTTGTGCTGCTTCATGATCGCCAGCGACTGACGGATCCAGCCGTTGAGGTTGTTGCCGTAGGTGGTGGCGGCGGCGACCGTCCGCATCTGCGGGCGCTGCGCGGACCGGCTCGCGGCCTTGGCCTTGCGGGCGGCCTTGGCCTTGCGGGCGGCCTCGGCCTTGCGCTTGGCGGCGGCCTCGGCCTTCCGCTTCGCGGCCTGCTGCTTGGCGGCGGCCTGCTTCTTGGCCTCGATGGCCTGGATCTTCACGCTCTCGCCCGCGAGCTGGTCGGTGACGGCGGCCTTGACGTCCTCGACGGGCTGCGAGCCCACCTGGACCGGAGCGGCGACGGCGTCGGCGGAGACGGACGTGGCGCCCTCGCCGCCTGCGACGGCCACGGGAACGGCGATGGCGGCGGCGGCGAGGGTGGCGGTACCGGCGACGGCGGCCTTCTGGACCCTGCTCAGCGTACGACCGCGGCGGACGAGCTCGTCGGTCTTGGTCCGGGTCAGCGTACGACCCTGATGGAGGAACTCGGTGGCCTTGGTCAGGGCGCGACTATGGCGGAGAGAACGGAAGTTTGCGGGCATGGCGAATGGACCTCTTCGAGTAGCGCGGAGGTCGCTCTCCGGACTGCGGGAGGGGGTCCTTCCCGCGCAAACGCCGCGAGCGGAACTCGCGGCGCTGAGCGACGAGAGCCATTCTTAGCGATCGCAAAATCTCGGGGCAAAGATGTGACGTACGAAGCCGGGTAGTGGATCAGGAACAGACAAAACGGGACAGACAAGGGCGTCTGCCCCGTTCGTCGGGGGTCGTTCTGTCTCCTATGCGTGGTCGTATGTGATGTGGGTCCTATGCGCGTCCTCACATCGCGGGGGCGGCTTCCTCACCGGGAGTTGCCGTCGCAACCCTCTGGGTGAGCGTGCTGGGCCGGGAGGACGAGATGCACGTCGGCGAACTCGTGCCACAGGTAGCGCCGCGCAGGCCTCCTCGTAACTCCGGTCGATCGCCGCCCACCCGGCCACCGCCTCCATTCACGCCGGTGGTGAAGCGAGTCCGGCGGTTGCGACGCGGAGCGTCGCCGGACCGTTCCAGCGGAGCTGGATTGAGCTGATCCGCCCCGGACTGTCAGCGGCCGGTGCCAGCGTCCGGATCATGCTGCTTCGGTGTGCCTTCCGTCTCGACCCGGCGCCCGGTCAGCGCATGGCGCTGGCCCGGGCCTTCGGGTGCGCGCGGGTGGTGGACAACGCCGCGATCGCGGCGCGTGAGCGGGCCCGGGCGGCCGGTGAGCCGTTTCCCACCGCGGCTGTCCTGTCCAGGACGCTGCTCACCGAGGCGAAGAAGACCCTCGAGCGGCACTGGCTGGGCGAGGTCTCCGCAGTGGTACTGCAACAGGCGCTGCGGGACGCGGAGAGCGCGTACCGGAACTACTTCGCCTCCCTCGAGGGCGAGCGCAGGGGTCCGAAACTGGGCGCGCCGCGGTTCAAGTCGCGCAAGGACCACCGTCAATCGGTCCGGTTCACCGCGAACGCCCGCTGGAAGCTCACCGAGACCGGCCGCCTGAGCCTGCCGAAGATCGGCGAGATACGTGTCAGGTGGTCACAGCCCCTGCCGTGTGTGCCCTCCAGCGTCACCGTGATCAAGGATGCGGCGGGCCGGTACTTCGCCTCTTTCGTCGTCGAAACCGAGCCGGCCACCGACGCGGAACGGTTGCCCGCGAGCGACCGGGCTGTGGGCATCGACCTCGGCCTGACCCACTTCGCGGTGCTGTCCGACGGCACGAAGATCGACTCCCCGCAGTTCCTGCGCCGCGCGGAGAAGAAACTCAAGAAGGCCCAGCGGGAGCTGTCCCGCAAGCAGAAGGGATCGAAGAACCGGGAGAAGGCCCGCCTGAAGGTGGCCCGCGCGCACGCGCGGGTGGCCGACGCGCGTCGCGAGTTCCATCACCAGCTCTCCACGCAGCTGATCCGTGAAAACCAAACGGTCGGGGTGGAGGACCTGGCGGTGGGCGGCCTGGCGCGCACCGGGCCGGCCGAGAGCATCCACGATGCGGGCTGGTCCCAGTTCGTGGGCATGCTCGCCTACAAGGCCGACCGGTACGGCCGCACCCTGGTCAAGGCCGGCCGGTTCGAGCCCACCAGCCAGGTGTGCTCGGCCTGCGGCCACCCAGGCGGTCGTAAACCCCTCAACGTGCGGGAACGGACCTGCCCGGCCTGCGGCACGGTCCACGACCGGGACCACAACGCCGCGAAGAACATCAAGGCCGCCGGACTGGCGGTGACAGCCTGTGGAGCGAAGGTAAGACCGGGACCTGTTCCGGCACAGCGCGAGGAAGCAGGAAGCCACGGAATCCGGACCGGAGCCCGTGCCGCGTAGGGCACAGCACCGGGCCGGAAGGCCAGAATCCTCAGGCTTCAGCCCGAGGAGCAAGTCAATGGCATGACACGTCCCCGCCGGGCCGCCCGCCCCGCCTCGGACGCGGGTCCCGGACAGCCGGGGCCCTTCGCCCTACACCGCACGACCCGGGCCCGCGACCTGGTCCCACCGGACCCGCGACCTGGTCCACCGGTCCTACGCCCACCGGCGCAGACCGCGCCTCCACAGGTCCGATCCGCACTGTCACACCCCGCCGGTACCGTGAGGGCATGAGTCAAGGTCCCCGGTCGGGGCTGTCCGCGGTGAGCTCCGCGCTGCTGGCCATGAGCAGGCACCTGGAGGTGCGCGACGTCCTGAAGACGATCGTCGCCTCGGCCCGCGAGCTGCTCGACGCCCAGTACGCGGCCCTCGGCGTCCCGGACGACCACGGCGGCTTCGCCCAGTTCGTGGTGGACGGAGTCAGCGACGAGCAGTGGCGCGCCATCGGCCCGCTCCCGCGCCAGCACGGCATCCTCGCGGCCATGCTCCACGAGGCCAGGTCGCAGCGCCTGGCCGACGTGCGCAAGGACCCCCGCTTCGAGGGCTGGCCGGCCGCCCACCCCGAGCTGTCCGACTTCCTGGGCCTGCCCATCCGCGACGGCGACGAGGTCCTCGGGGCCCTGTTCCTCGCCAACAAGCGCTGCCCCAGACCGGAGGGCGGCTGCGGCTTCACCGAGGAGGACGAGGACCTGCTCTCGATCCTCGCCCAGCACGCCGCGATCGCCCTCACCAACGCCCGCCTCTACGAGCGCAGCCGCGAGCTGACCATCGCCGAGGAACGCTCCCGGCTCGCCCACGAGCTGCACGACGCCGTCAGCCAGAAGCTGTTCTCGCTGCGCCTGACCGCCCAGGCCGCTGCCGCCCTCGTCGACCGGGACCCGGCGCGCGCCAAGGGCGAACTCCAGCAGGTCGCCGTGCTCGCCGCCGAGGCCTCCGACGAACTGCGCGCCGCAGTCGTGGAGTTGCGCCCCGCGGCCCTCGACGAGGACGGCCTGGTCGCCACCCTGCGCACCCAGGTCCAGGTCCTCGACCGCGCCCACGGCGCGCACGTCACCTTCACCGCCCGCTGCTTCCGCGCCCTGCCGGCCGCCCAGGAGGAGGCCATGCTCCGCGTCGCCCAGGAGGCCCTGCACAACGCGCTGCGGCACTCCGGCGCCGAACATGTCGACGTCACCCTGGAGCGCCGGGGCCGCGGAGCCGTCCTGCGCGTCACCGACGACGGCAGGGGCTTCGACCCCAGGGCGGTCCGGCGCGCGGGCCGCCACCTGGGCCTGGTCTCCATGCGGGACCGGTCGAGCGGGGCCGGTGCCACGCTGACGGTGGAATCGGCGCCCGGCAAGGGCACCACGATCGAGATGGAGGCCCCCGGTGGCTGACGCAATCAAGGTGCTGGTCGTCGACGACCACCAGGTGGTCCGCCGGGGCCTGCGCACCTTCCTCGAGGTACAGGAGGACATCGAGGTCGTCGGAGAGGCCGCGGACGGCGCGGAGGGCGTCGCCCGCGCCGAGGAACTACGGCCCGACGTCGTCCTCATGGACGTCAAGATGCCCGTCATGGACGGCGTCGAGGCCCTGCGCCGGCTCCGGGAGCTCGGCAACCCGGCGCGCGTGCTGATCGTCACCAGCTTCACCGAGCAGCGCACGGTCGTCCCCGCGCTGCGCGCGGGCGCCGCCGGGTACGTCTACAAGGACGTGGACCCCGACGCGCTCGCCGGCGCCATCCGCTCCGTGCACGCGGGACACATCCTCCTCCAACCGGAGGTCGTGGGCGCCCTGTTGTCCGAGGAGGAGAACAACCCCGGGCAGGGCAGGGGGAGTTCGCTCACCGAGCGGGAGCGGGAGGTCCTCGGCCTGATAGCGGACGGCCGCTCCAACCGCGAGATAGCCCGCGCCCTGGTCCTGTCCGAGAAGACGGTGAAGACCCACGTGTCGAACATCCTGATGAAGCTCGACCTGGCCGACCGCACCCAGGCCGCGCTGTGGGCCGTACGCCATGGCGTGACCGGCTGACCTGTCGCCTGCCACCCGCCTCCCGCGGAACCGTAGGTCTGCTCCTGCCCACGGCAATTCGGAGGGTTCCGCTCCGGCTGAGATTCATACCGTCGTGGGAATGTCCCCCGGATGGCGCAACCTCCGCCTGCCCCGGCCGTTCTCCAGTGCGTGCCGCGGCGACTGCCGTGGCGACCACCAGAAGGGCTGAGAAGTGAAGAACCTGAAGAAGGCAGCGGCCGTGGCGACGGTGGCCGGCGGGATCGTGGCCGCCGGTGCCGGAATGGCCTCCGCCCACGACGGCGCCTCGGCCGCCGGCGTCGCCAAGGGCTCCCCGGGCGTCGTCTCGGGCAACGTCGTCCAGGCCCCGATCCACGTCCCGGTCAACGCCGTCGGCAACAGCGTCAATGTCATCGGCGTCCTCAATCCGGCCTTCGGCAACCTCGGCCTCAACCACTGACCGGCCCGCCCACCGCTGCCCACGGCCTCCCGGCTCCGCGGGGAGGCCGTCAGGCGGTCAGGCCGCAGAGCTTCGTTCCGCCGGTCGGCAGAACCAGCCCGTCTGGGTGCGCAGCCCCCCGGGGCGCTCGCACCACGCACGGCGCGAATCAACCCTCGGTCACCGCACCCTCTTCTCCCGCTCCTCCACAACGGAGTTGTACGCAGCCACCTGCGCCCGCCGAGCCGTCCGCTCCACCGGCCGCAAGGCGGCACCCCGCGCGGCCATCTCGGACGCGCTCACCGCACCGCCGTGCCCGTTGTCGTACGCCAGCGAGATCAGCAGCCTCACCCGCTGCGCCAGCTCCAGCACCCGCACCGCCCGCGGCGGATACCCCGGCGCCAAGACCTCCTGCCCCCGCTCCGCCCGCGCCCGGTACGCGTCGATCGCCGCCTCGGCGACCGGCCCCGACGCGGCGACGTCCAGCCGCGACAGCACCTCCGTCGCCTCCCGCAGCGCCTCCGCCAGTTCCCGTTCCGCCTCGCCCAGCGACGGCACATCGGCCGGCGGCGCCTCCCGCACCGGCAGCACGTGCCACACCACCTCGACGTGCACATCACCCTCGGGCCCCGCCTCGTGCACCTCGGGCACCAGCCCGAACGCGGCGCCGTGACAGACCACCGCCTCCTCGGCATCCATCGCCCGCGCGTTGAACTCCGGCGGCCCGCTCAGCCCCAGCGGATGCCCCGGCGCGGGCAGCGCCACCCGCAGCGCGCCCACCCCGAGCGCCCGCAGCCGCCCCAGCGCGAGCGTCAGCCCCACGGGCCCGGACTCGCCGGGCAGCCCCTCCACCCGATGGACGGCGTCCTCACCCACGATGGCGAGCACGGCGTCGTCCGGCGAGACAAGTCCGGCAAGAAGGGCATTTCCCCAAGCGGCAAGGCGTCCAGAGCGCGGTTCCGAAAGCATGCCTCCACCCTAAGGACCGGACCGATGGAACGGCCCGCCCATCTCGTGGCGTAGATTCGTTGGGGGCTGCGCCCACCGGCGCGGCGGACCGAGCCACAGGCGTACGCGACAGCCGAGACCGGCGGCACACTGCAAGGGGAGACAACGCGCTCATGAGCGATGTTCTGGAGCTTCAGGACGTATCCGTGGTCCGCGAGGGCCGGGCTCTGGTGGACCAGGTCTCCTGGTCGGTCAAGGAAGGCGAGCGCTGGGTCATCCTCGGCCCCAACGGCGCCGGCAAGACCACCCTCCTCAACGTCGCCTCCAGCTACCTCTACCCCAGCAAGGGCACCGCCACCATCCTCGGCGAGACCCTCGGCAGGCCCGGCACCGACGTCTTCGAGCTGCGCCCCCGCATCGGCGTGGCCGGCATCGCCCTGGCCGAGAAGCTCCCCAAGCGCCAGACCGTCCTGCAGACCGTGCTCACCGCCGCCTACGGCATGACCGCCGGCTGGCACGAGGACTACGAGGACGTCGACGAGCAGCGCGCCCGCGCCTTCCTCGACCGCCTCGGCATGACCGACTACCTCGACCGCCGCTTCGGCACCCTCTCCGAGGGCGAGCGCAAGCGCACCCTGATCGCCCGCGCCCTGATGACCGACCCCGAGCTGCTGCTCCTGGACGAGCCCGCCGCCGGGCTCGACCTCGGCGGCCGCGAGGACCTGGTCCGCCGCCTCGGCCGGCTCGCCCGCGACCCCATCGCCCCCTCGATGATCATGGTCACCCACCATGTCGAGGAGATCGCCCCCGGCTTCACCCACGTCCTGATGATCCGCCAGGGCAAGGTCCTCGCCGCCGGACCCCTGGAGCTCGAACTCACCTCCCGCAACCTCTCCCACTGCTTCGGCCTCCCGCTCGTCGTCGAGCAGGTCGGCGACCGCTGGACCGCACAGGGCCTCCCGCTGTCCTGAGACACCCGTCGGCCCGGGCCACCCCCTTCGCGCCCTGTCCGCCGTAGGACCCGCGGCCCTACCATGACCATGTGAACGACATCGACGCATGGGTGTGGTGGCTCGTCGGCGCAGCGGCGCTCGGAATCCCGCTCGTGGTGACCGCGATGCCGGAGTTCGGCATGCTCGCGGTCGGCGCCGTCGCCGCCGCGGTCGTCGCCGGGTTCGGCTTCGACGTCGTCGTCCAGGTGATCGCCTTTCTCGCCGTCTCGGTCGCCCTCATCGCCGTCGTCCGGCCCATCGCGGCCCGGCACAGCAGACAGCGCCCCCAACTCGCCACGGGCATCGATGCGTTGAAGGGCAAGCAGGCCGTCGTGCTCGAACGTGTCGACGGCTCCGGCGGCCGTATCAAGCTCGCCGGAGAGATCTGGTCGGCGCGCGCGCTCGACACCGACCGTGCCTACGACGTGGGCGCGGAAGTCGACGTCGTCGACATCGAGGGGGCCACCGCCATCGTCATCTGACCTGCACCGGACGAGCTGGACCGAACGACCGGCACGGGGACACCGGACCGGGGTCACCGGGACCGGCCGACCTGGACCGAACGCCCCACGCGGCATGCGACGGTCTGTCAGACTCGACCAGCAAGATCTTCAACAGCTCACAGGATCTTCCGAGAGCGCCGAGGCGGAGAAGGGTACGGGAAGCAACGATGGCACCGGTCATCATCGTCCTGATCGTTCTGGTGGTGTTGGTCTTCATCGCCCTGATCAAGACGATCCAAGTCATCCCGCAGGCCAGCGCCGCCATCGTGGAGCGCTTCGGCCGTTACACGCGGACGCTCAACGCGGGCCTCAACATCGTCGTCCCGTTCATCGACACCATCCGCAACCGCATCGACCTGCGCGAGCAGGTCGTCCCGTTCCCGCCGCAGCCGGTGATCACCCAGGACAACCTGGTCGTCAACATCGACACCGTCATCTACTACCAGGTGACCGACGCCCGGGCCGCCACCTACGAGGTCGCCAGCTACATCCAGGCCATCGAGCAGCTCACCGTCACCACCCTGCGCAACATCATCGGCGGCATGGACCTGGAGCGCACCCTCACCTCCCGCGAGGAGATCAACGCGGCCCTGCGCGGCGTCCTCGACGAGGCCACCGGCAAGTGGGGCATCCGCGTCAACCGCGTCGAACTCAAGGCGATCGAGCCGCCCACCTCCATCCAGGACTCGATGGAGAAGCAGATGCGCGCCGACCGTGACAAGCGCGCCGCCATCCTCCAGGCCGAAGGTGTCCGGCAGTCCGAGATCCTGCGCGCCGAGGGCGAGAAGCAGTCCCAGATCCTGCGCGCCGAGGGTGAGGCCAAGGCCGCCGCCCTGCGCGCCGAGGGCGAGGCCCAGGCCGTCCGTACGGTCTTCGAGGCGATCCACGCCGGCGACCCGGACCAGAAGCTCCTGTCCTACCAGTACCTCCAGATGCTCCCGAAGATCGCCGAGGGCGACGCCAACAAGCTCTGGATCGTCCCCAGCGAGATCGGAGACGCCCTCAAGGGCCTGTCCGGCGCCATGGGCAACCTGGGAGCCATGGGCGGCGGTTCGGGCTCCGGAGGAGGCTCCTCCAACAGCGGCGGCACGAGCACGGAACGCCGGGAGAAGCCGCAGATCGACTGAGCGACCGAGCCGTGGCACGGCAGCGGGGCCCGCCTTCGTCACGAAGTCGGGCCCCGCTGCCGTACCGACTACGCCGCCGGCTGCGCGAGCCACTCCGGCAGCGCCGCGAGATCGTCCGCCCCGAGTGCCAGCAGCATCGCGTCCGCCGGGGTCGGCTCGAACGGCTCCCGCAGCAACGGCATCCCCGCCTGCTCCGGAGTCCGGTCCGCCTTGCGGTGGTTGTCCTCCGCGCACGAGGCCACCGTGTTCAGCCAGGTGTCCTGCCCGCCCTGCGACCGCGGCACCACGTGGTCCACGGTCGTCGCCCGCCGCCCGCAGTACGCGCACCGGTGCCGGTCCCGCACCAGCACACCCCGCCTGGACCACGGCGCTTGTCTTCGGAACGGCACCCGCACGTATCTGCACAACCGGATCACCCGGGGCGCGGGTATGTCCACCGCCGCTCCCCGCATACGCAGCTCGGGGTGGGCCTGCTCGACCACGGCCTTGTCCTGGAGCACCAGAACGACGGCTCGGTTCAGCGTCACCGTCGACAGCGGCTCGAAGCTCGCGTTCAGCACCAGCGTGCCCCGCATCCGGCCCACCTCCCGTGTGCACCTGCCCACCCCCCGGCGGGCTCGGATCAACTCTGGACGGGCGCGCCGTGATGGACAACGCAATAAAAATGCCCGCCTCCGATCACTTCCAAGACCGGAGGCGGGCAAACGTTCGGTGAACGCCGTTTTCCGCGGCGGACACGTCAGCGGCACGTCAGGGCGATACGTCAGCCCTCGGCGGGGTTCTCGTACTCACCGATCAGCTGGGCGCGCGCCAGTGTGTGGAACCGCAGGTTGAAGCCCACCACCGCGGGGGAGGCGTCCGCGTCCGGACCGAGCTTCTCCTGGTCGACGGCGTACACCGTGAAGACGTACCGGTGCGGTCCGTCCCCGGGCGGCGGCGCGGCACCCCCGAAGTCCTTCGTCCCGTAGTCGTTGCGCGCGTGCACGGCGCCCGCGGGCAGCCCCTCGAACTTGCCGCTGCCCGCACCGACCGGCAGCTCCGTCACCGAGGCCGGGATGTCGAACAGCACCCAGTGCCAGAACCCACTGCCCGTCGGCGCGTCCGGGTCGTAGCAGGTCACGGCGAAGCTCTTGGTCTTGGCCGGGAACCCCTCCCAGCGCAGCTGCGGCGAGGTGTTCCCGGCCGCGTGGACCTGAGCGTCCTTGAGCGTCGCGCCCTCCTGGACGTCGTCGCTCGTGACCGTGAAGGACGGCACGGGCGGATGGAAGTCGTGGGGGAGCGGCCGCCTCTTGAGCTCGGTCACCTCGGTACCTCCTGATCGGTTACGGGCTGATCCGTTACGGGCGATCCCTGATCGACGGAATCACCGGTCCCGAGCCTAGAACCAGTTGCGCCTGCTCCCGACCTCGGCGATCCACTGGTGCAGATACGCCGCCCAGTCGGTCCCCTGGTAGTCGTGCAGACCCACCTGGAACGAGCGGTAGGTGTCGCTGCCCTCACTGAACAGACCCGGCTTCTTGTCCATCTCCAGCACCACGTCCATCGCGTGTTCGTCCGCGACGAAGCTCAGCTCGACCTGGTTCAGCCCCCGGTACTGCGACGGCGGGTAGAACTCGATCTCCTGGTAGAACGGCAGCCGCTGCCGCGTCCCGCGGATGTGCCCGCGCTCCATGTCGGCGTTCTTGAACCGGAAGCCCAGCTGGATGAAGGCGTCCAGGATCGCCTTCTGCGCCGGCAGCGGGTGCACGTTGATCGGGTCCAGGTCGCCGGAGTCCACGGCACGCGCGATCGCCAGCTCCGTGGTCACGCCGATGTGCATGCCCCGCAGCGCCTGCCCGTCGATCATCGTGACTGGCGTCTCCCAGGGGATCTCCAGGCCGAACGGCACCGCGTGCACCGCGCCCGCCTGCAGCTCGAAGGCACCGCCGAGCCGGACCTTGGTGAACTCGATGTCCTGCTTGTACTCCTGGTCGCCGCTCTCGACCTCGACCTTGGCCTGGAGCCCGACCGACAGCCCCTCGATCTCCTGGTTCACGGACCCGCCCTGGATCCGCACCTCGCCCTGGACGACCCCGCCCGGCACGACGTTGACCTCGTGCAGGACGGTCTCCACCGAGGCCCCGCCGGCCCCGAGGCTCGCGAGCAGCTTCTTGAACGCCATTGACTCTCCCTTTACGTATGGATCCCTGATCCCTACATACGCGATCCGGCCACCACCGGTTCCGCGCCCACAGCCTTGCAACAGACCTCACAGATCGACGACCCCTGGGACACCACCCGGCTGGACTACGCTCGTAAGCCATGATCGCGCCCTCGGACCGTACGCCCCTGCCCAGAGAGTTCTTCGACCGCCCCGTAGTGGAAGTCGCCCCCGACCTCCTGGGGCGCCTCCTGGTGCGTACGACCCCGGACGGCCCCATCGCCCTGCGCCTGACGGAGGTCGAGGCCTACGACGGCCCGAACGACCCCGGCTCCCACGCGTACCGCGGCCGCACCGCCCGCAACGAGGTGATGTTCGGTCCCCCCGGTCATGTGTACGTCTACTTCACCTACGGCATGTGGCACTGCATGAACCTGGTCTGCGGACCGGAGGGCCGGGCGAGCGGGGTGCTGCTGCGCGCCGGCGAGATCGTCGAGGGCGCCGAGCTGGCCCGCACCCGCCGAATCTCGGCCCGCAACGACAAGGAACTGGCCAAAGGCCCGGCCCGTCTGGCCACCGCCCTGGACGTCGACCGGTCCCTCGACGGCACCGACGCCTGTGCCGCCGGCGACACCCCGATACGGATCCTGACCGGCACCCCGATCCCCTCCGACCAGGTACGCAACGGTCCGCGCACCGGCGTCGCCGGCGAGGGCGGCAACGGTGACGTCCACCCGTGGCGCTTCTGGATCGCCGACGATCCGACGGTGAGCCCGTACCGGGCCCACGTGCCGAGGCGCCGCAGAAGTTGACTCGCACCCGGAAGGTGCGTAACGTAGCCCGAGCCGCTGAACCGGGTACGGCGTTCGCCTGCAGCCGGAGCGGCCAACCCACTACTTACCGAGCACCCCTCAGCGGGGTCGTTTCTGGTGTGCTCGCATGCCCGAATTCGAACCGGCTGAACTCGATTATGAATCGGGACGGGAATCGGCTAACGTAGTGAAAGTCGAAAGGCAGACGGCCGAAAGCCAGGAAGCCCGAGACAAAAACTCCCGCCGACTGGG